>NZ_JBQQBO010000021.1:0-136570 GCF_052246905.1 Saccharopolyspora antiqui | reverse complement strand
GGCAGGGGGGTTGCCCCCCGTTGGCGCACCCACGACCTGGACTTACGGTCTAGAGCGCGTCCGGCGGGATCCACACCGAGTGGTCCGCCGGTTGATCCGGCGACCGCTTCGGCGGGGCGGGGGCGACGCCGGAGAACGCCGCGACGCGGTTGCCGCCGTCACGTTTGGCTTGGTACATCGCGGCGTCCGCGCGCGCCAGCACCTGGGCCGCCGATTCCTGGGTGCGCATCGCGACGACGCCGATCGACAGCGTCACGCCGCGGGAGAGCTCGCCGGGCAGCTGGTCGACGGCCTCGACGCTGCGGTGCAGCGCGGCCTCGGCGGCACCCAGCGCCGCGCCCGGTAGCAGCACGACGAACTCGTCACCGCCGTAGCGGGCCACGAAGTCGTCGGTGCGCAGGGTGTCGCGCAGGGTCACCGCGACGGTGCGCAGCACGTCGTCGCCTTCGGCGTGCGAGCAGCGGTCGTTGACGCTCTTGAACCCGTCGAGGTCGACCAGCGCCACCGCCAGCGGCTGCGCATCGGGCTCGCCCAGCAGCGTCTCCAGCCGGTCGTCCAGGGCGCGCCGGTTGGACAGGCCGGTGAGCGGGTCTTGCAGGGCCTGCCTGGTGATCGCGTCGTGCTTGTGGCTCAGCCGCGAGTTCTCCAGTCGTGTGACCAAAGTAGACAGTCGTGCTTGGCGCATGGTCCACAGTTCGGTCTCCAGCTCCAGCGCGTATTCCCGCAGCGCGTCGTGGATGCCTGCACTGTCCAGTTCGGTCAGTTGCGCGTACTCGCGGGCCAGCGAGATCCGCAGCGTCGGCTCGGAGGTGTCGTCGTCCATGTCCGCACGGGTCTCCGACAGCACCCGCACCGCCTCCTGGCCGCGGTCCGCGCGGGTCAGGCAGCGGGACAGCGCGATCGCGACGATGATCTTCTCCCGCGGGTGGATCGCGCGGTCCAGGACGCGCAGCGCGTCAAGCCGCTCGATGTGCTCGGCGTGCGGTTGGGCCAGCGCATGGGCGGCGCCGAGCACCGGCATCTGCTCGGCGGCGGGTCGGTCGGACACCCGGGGGAACAGCGACTCGCGCCACGGGCCCTCCACCGCGACCGCGATCGCCGAGGCGGTGGCGAACCGCGCGGTCGCCTCCTCGTGCTGGCCGATGCGCTCCAGCCGCAGCCCCCAGCCGAGCAGCATCCGGCATCGGTTGATCATGTGCACCGCGATCTCGTGCGGGCCGCCGCTTTCCCGGATTCGCTGGTGGGCGCGGGCCATCACCTCGTCGGCCATCTCGTACACGCCGAGTTGGGTGAGCACCAGGCCGAGGTCGATCAGCGAGGTGGCCAGCAGCCGTTCCCAGGACCGGCGGCCCAGCGTGCGGTCCGGCACCAGTTCGTCGTCGAGCATCGCCAAGCCGTGCGCGACCTCGGTGAGCGCGTTGTCCTCGCTGCCGCCGAGCAGCGCGCGTCGGCCGCGCAGCGCGTGCGCATCGGCCTGCAGCACGTCGAGGCCGTGCCGCTTGGTGTGGGCGAGGAGTTCGTCGAGCAGTGGATCGGAGCTGTCGACCAGACCGGGCGTGGCCAGCCGCATGGAACTGCAGTGCCGCAGGAGTTGGGCGACGATGCGCGGTTCGCCGCGTCGCTGGGCTTCGGCGAGCAGGTTGTCCGCCTCGCGGATGGTGCTGCGTTGTCCGGCCGCATCGCTGTGCTGGCCGACTGCGTTGAGTTCGCGTGCGCGTCCGACCAACCACGCGTCGGACACTTCGCTCAGCGTGGTCGCGGGTTCTTCGCGCACGGCGGTCGTGTCGTCACGCAGCGGCGCCCACCCCCTGTTCACCTTTCCTCCCGGTCGGCCCGCGCGCTGCGCGTCGCCGCTCATCGCGTCGGGTCCGGGAGGACCGCTCGCTCCGCCGCCAGGATTCGAACCTGGACCATCGGAACCAAAATCCGAGGTGCTGCCTTTACACCACGGCGGATCGCGCACTGTAGTCCCTTGGTGCCGGAGCGTGACGCTCGACACCGCGGTCCGAGCTTACCGGCCCGGGACGACTGGCGGTGGTGCCCGGCCGACATCGTGACATGCCGGGGCTTCCGGCTCGGCGCCGGGTTTGCGGGTGGGTGGAATTCGTCGCGGGCTGGCACATGGATGGGACGTACCGAGGCGGCGTCCGGTTGCGTGCAAGATCACCGCTGTTCGGGTGAACGCGGGCGATTCGGACACGCCCGGCAGCTCGCGACACGCCGCAATTTTGCCGCTCGGGGGTGACGATTCAGCATCGAAGAACTTACGCTAGCGTAGGTTACGGTCCCGTAGGGTGGAGGTGTTGCGGGGCCGTGGTTCCCGGTGCTGACCACAGTTTTCCCACCTCCCCAACGCCATTTGAGGTATTGAGTATGACCGCAGCAACCGAGCGCGTTGTCGATCCGGACGTCGGCGCCGAGTCCGGGCCGAAGCCGCTGACCACGGGTTCTCAGAGCGTCGGGCGAGCGTCGCTGGTGTACGCGTTCCTCCTGATTCCGATGGCCGCGCTGATCGCCTCGATTCCCGTCCTCTGGGGATGGGGCGTCGGGGTGGTCGACATCGCCTTGGCCGTGTTCTTCTGGTTGATCAGCGGTTTGGGCGTCACCGTCGGCTTCCACCGGTACTTCACGCACGGGGCCTTCAAGGCCAACCGCGCGGTGAAGATCGCATTGGCCATCACCGGGATGATGGCGGTCCAAGGGCCGGTCATCACCTGGGTCGCCGACCACCGTCGGCACCACGCCTTCTCCGACCGCGAGGGCGACCCGCACTCGCCCTGGCTGTTCGGCACGTCGGCGTTGGCATTGACCAAGGGTTTCTGGCACTCCCACATGGGCTGGATGCTGCAACGGGAAATGACCAACGAGGACAGGTTCGCTCCCGACCTGCTCAAGGATCGCGACGTGGTTTGGGCCAACCGGCTGTTCCCGGTGTGGACGGTCGCCAGCTTGGCGCTGCCCGCACTGATGGGCGGTCTGCTGACCTGGTCGTGGTGGGGCGCGTTGACGGCGTTCTTCTGGGCCGGGCTGGTGCGGGTGTCGTTCCTGCACCACATCACGTGGTCGGTGAACTCGATCTGCCACATGATCGGTGAGCGGC
This sequence comes from Saccharopolyspora antiqui, assembly GCF_052246905.1. Classification (NCBI taxonomy): domain Bacteria; kingdom Bacillati; phylum Actinomycetota; class Actinomycetes; order Pseudonocardiales; family Pseudonocardiaceae; genus Saccharopolyspora; species Saccharopolyspora antiqui. The sequence goes on along the minus strand of NZ_JBQQBO010000021.1, from coordinate 133,470 downwards.
CGTTCAAGAGCCGGGACAAGGCGGCGAACTTCTGGCCGCTGGCGATCCTGTCCTTCGGCGAGTCCTGGCACAACTCGCACCACGCCGACCCGACCTGCGCTCGGCACGGCGTGCTGCGCGGGCAGCTGGACATCTCGGCGCGGGTCATCTGGTTCTTCGAGAAGGTCGGCTGGGCCTGGAAGGTCCGCTGGCCCAACGAGAAGCGCCTCGCTCGGATCGCGGTGACCGAGTACAAGGGCTGATTCGCGGAGTTCCAGGCGCGTTTCGCACCGCTGCGGATGGTGCTGGCGGATCGCGAACCGCGCGTCCTCGAAGTTCGAAGTGCCCGTGCGACGGTTGTCGCGCGGGCACTTTTCCATCAGACCTGCACATTTGTGTCGGTCCCGCACTTTAGGGTTGTGCAAGTGGTATCACGGCGACGCGCGCGGAGCGCGCCCGAACCGGCGGCGCGACCGAAGGGTCGCACCGCGCGAGTGCGGATGACCGGCAAGGAACGTCGGCAGCAGCTGTTGGACGTGGCCCGCGCGCTGTTCGCGGAGAAGGGCTTCGACGGCACGTCGATCGAGGAGATCGCGCACCGCGCCGGGGTGTCCAAGCCGGTCGTCTACGAACACTTCGGTGGCAAGGAAGGCGTCTACGCGGTGGTGGTCGACCGCGAGATGCGCAACCTGCTGGACCTCATCGTTTCCGCCTTGTCGGCGGGACATCCGCGGGATCTGCTGGAGCAGGCCGCGCGCGCGTTGCTGGACTACATCGACAACAACACCGACGGATTCCGCGTGCTGGTGCGGGATTCGCCGGTGGCCAGCAACAGCGGCACGTTCTCCAGCCTGCTCAACGACATCGCCAGCCAGGTCGAGCACATCCTCGGCCTGCAGTTCAGCGCCCGTGGTTACGACTCGAAGCTCGCCCCGCTGTACAGCCAGGCCCTGGTCGGCATGGTCGCGCTGACCGGCCAGTGGTGGCTGGAGGCGCACAAGCCGAAGAAGGAAGAGGTCGCCGCGCACCTGGTCAACCTCGCCTGGAACGGCCTTTCCCACCTGGAGCACAAACCCCGGCTGTCCACCAAGTGACGCGCCGTCCGCCCGAGATCAGGTGGTGGAGACGCGCAGGATCTTGTCGTTGGAGCCGTTGGAGCCGTTGGAGCCGTTGGAGCCGTTGGAGCCGTTGGACGTCGTGATGTAGAGCGCTCCGTCGGGTCCCTGGCGGACGCCGCGGAGTCGGCCGTGGGTGTTGCGCAGTTCCGCCGGGATCTGGACCTCCCGCACGCTGCCGTCCGGATCGATCCGCAACAGCAGCAGCTTGGTACCGCGCAACGTGGCGACCGCCAGCATCCCGTCGAACGGCCCCCACTGCGGGCCGGTCAGGAACGCCGCACCGCTCGGGGCCTGGCGCTCGTCGCCGGAGGACCACACCGCCCGGACGGCGTCCGGGAAGCGCCCCGTGTCGGTCATCGGCACCGATTCGTCGTAGGAACTCACGGTGCCGCCCTGGGACGGATCCCAGCCGTAGTTCCCGCCCGGCCGCAGCAGGTTGACCTCGTCGTCGCCGGTCGGGCCGTGTTCGGAGATGAACACCTGCCCACCGGGCCGCGGCGCGACGCCCTGCACGTTGCGGTGCCCGAAGGTGTAGATCAGCCGCTCGTGCGGATCCGCCGAACCGATGAACGGGTTGTCGGGCAGCGGGGCGCCGGTGTCGATGTTCATCCGCAGCACCTTGCCGCCCAGCGAGGAGCGGTCCTGCGGCACGCCGGGCCGCGCGATGTCGCCGGTGCCCAGCAGCAGCGCGCCGTCTTCGGCGAGCGCCGGACGACACCCCGAATGCCGTCCGCTCGGGTTGACCGGGATCCCGGTCAGCAGCGGCGGGCCGACCCGGTCGGCGCGGGCACCGTCCTCGGACAGCCGCCAGGTGATCAACCGGACGTCCACCGCGTTGCCGTTCACCTGGTGCGTCTGGCAGGTGATGAACCGCCGGTTGGTCGCGAAGTCCGGGTGGACGAGCAGCCCCAGCTGGCCGCCTTCGCCCTCGACCAGGACATCGCCGAAGTCGGCCTGCACCGGGCGCACCAGCGCACCGGCGCGATGATCGGCAAGCAGCACGAGTCGACCGGGCCGCTGCACGACCAGGGCAGTGCCATCCGGCAGGAAACCGATGTCCCAGGGGTGTTCCAGCCCGGCCGCGACCACCTCGACCCGCAGCGTCGCGGTGGGCGCCGGGGCCGCGGTGCTGACCGGCGCCGGTTGGTCGGGGCTGCTCCCGCTGCCGCAACCGACCAAGGTGAGCAACAGGGCTAACGAGACGAATCGGCGCATCGGCATGCGCACAGTGTGGCATCGGCCACGCCTGGCGTTCGGGCAGTCGTCTTCGTGTCACACCCGAGTCGTAGTCTTGAACCCGACGCCCCTCCCGGCTTGGCGTTCGTCCCGGGCAGGGGTGTGTCCGCATTCGCGTTGTCTTGCTGCGAGGTAGCTCCATGAGCCAGGCCGGTCCCCTGCGCGGACTGCTCGAAATCGTGCTGCGCGATCCCGCCATCCGGAAGGTCGTCGAAGCTGCCGGGCGGCCGCGCCTGGTGCTGGAGGGCCCTGCCGCGGCCCGGTCGCTGACGGCCGCGTCGCTGGCCGCGCCGGGCGGCGCCGGTCGCCCGGTGCTGCTGGTCACGGCCACCGGCCGGGAGGCGGAGGAAGCCGCGGCGGCGCTTTCGGATCTGCTCGGCCCGACGGGCATCGAGGTGTTCCCGTCCTGGGAAACCCTGCCGCACGAACGGCTTTCGCCCCGCGCCGACACGGTCGGTCGGCGGCTGTCGGTGCTGCGCCGCCTCGCGCACCCCGAGGAGCACGCGCACGGCGCCGTCCAGGTGTTGGTGAGCACGGTGCGCAGCCTGATCCAGCCGATCGCGCCCGGTCTGGGCGAGTTGGCGCCGGTGCGGCTCGCGGTCGGCACCGAACACGACTTCCAGGAACTGGTCGAACGATTCGCGGCGCTGGCCTACGACCGCGTCGACATGGTCGAGAAGCGCGGCGAGTTCGCGGTGCGCGGCGGCATCGTCGACGTGTTCCCGCCGACCGAGGAACATCCGCTGCGGGTGGAGTTCTGGGGCGACGAGGTCACCGAGATCCGCCCGTTCGCGGTCGCCGACCAGCGTTCGCTGCCGGACGCGCCGAGCACCGAACTGTTCGCCCCGGCCTGCCGGGAACTGCTGATCACCGAGCAGGTCGCGGAGCGGGCCGCGAAGCTCGCCGAGCAGCACCAGACCGACACGCACCTGGCCGAGATGCTCGACAAGATCGCCGGGGGCGCGCCCGTGGAGGGCATGGAGGCCCTGATCCCGGCGCTGTGCGAAGCCGAGATGCAGCTGCTCACCGATCTGGTTCCGGCGGGCACGCACGTGCTGCTCGCCGATCCGGAGAAGATCCACGCGCGGGCCGCCGACCTGGTGCGCACCGGCCAGGAATTCCTGGAGGCGTCCTGGATGGTCGCCGCCGACGGCGGCAAGGCGCCGATCGATCTGGGCGCATCGGCGTACCGCAGCCTGGCCGAGGTCGCCGAGCACACCCGCTCGATCGGCCTGCCGTGGTGGCCGTTGACCCAGCTGACCAGCGAGGAAGGCGAGGACGACGACGAGGTCATCCGGCTCGTCCTCAAGCAGGTGGACGCCTATCGCGGCGAGATCGAGCGCGCGTACGCCGACCTGCGGGCGCACACCGCCTCGGGTGGTGCGGCGGTGCTGGTGGTGGCCGGTGCGGGCACCGCGCAGCGAGCGGTGCAGCAGCTGCGCGAGGGCGAACTGCCCGCACGGTTGGCCGAGGAGGGCTTGGCGGCGGAGCCGGAATCCGGTGTGGTGACGGTGGTGCGCGGTGGTCTGGAGGACGGTTTCGCCGCACCCGGGGTCGCGCTGGTGGTGCTCACCGAGGCGGATCTGACCGGCGGGCGCGGTGGAACGTCGACCAAGGACATGCGCCGGATGCCGTCGCGGCGGCGCAACGCGGTCGATCCGCTGGCGCTCAAGGCCGGTGACTTCGTGGTGCACGAGCAGCACGGCATCGGCAAGTACGTCGAGATGGTGCAGCGGACCGTCAGCGGCGCCACCCGCGAGTACCTGGTGCTGGAGTACGCGGCGAGCAAGCAGGGAAAACGCAGTCAGCCTGGCGATAGACTTTTCGTGCCGACCGATCAGCTCGACGAGGTCACCCGCTACGTCGGTGGCGAGGTGCCGACGCTGAACAAGCTCGGCGGCTCGGACTGGAAGAACACCAAGGCCAAGGCGCGCAAGGCGGTCAAGGAGATCGCCGCCGAGCTGGTGCAGCTGTACGCGGCGCGGCAGTCCTCGCCCGGCCACGCCTTCGGTTCGGACACCCCGTGGCAGCGCGAGTTGGAGGACGCCTTCCCGTACACCGAGACCGGCGATCAGCTGGCCGCCATCGACGAGGTCAAGGCGGACATGCAGCGCCCGGTGCCGATGGACCGGGTGATCTGCGGCGACGTCGGCTACGGCAAGACCGAGATCGCGGTGCGCGCGGCGTTCAAGGCGGTGCAGGACGGCAAGCAGGTCGCCGTGCTGGTGCCGACCACGCTGCTGGCCCAACAGCACCTCAACACCTTCACCGATCGGATGCGGTCGTTCCCGGTGTCGGTCAAGGGGCTGTCCCGGTTCACCCACCAAATGGAGTCCGAGCAGACCATCCAGGGCCTGGCCGACGGGGCGGTCGACATCGTGATCGGCACCCACCGGCTGTTGCAGACCGGGCTCCGCTACAAGGACCTGGGGCTGGTGATCGTCGACGAGGAGCAGCGCTTCGGCGTCGAGCACAAGGAGCACATCAAGGCGCTGCGGACGCACGTGGACGTGCTGACGATGTCGGCGACGCCGATCCCGCGCACGCTGGAGATGAGCATGGCGGGCATCCGGGAGATGTCGACGATCCTCACGCCGCCGGAGGAGCGGCACCCGGTGCTGACCTACGTCGGCGGCTACGACCAGAAGCAGGTCGCCGCCGCGATCCGCCGCGAGCTGCTGCGCGACGGGCAGGTGTTCTTCGTGCACAACCGGGTGCACGACATCGAGAAGGTCGCGCGCCAGCTGCGGGAGCTGGTGCCGGAGGCGCGGATCGTCACCGCCCACGGGCAGATGAACGAGGACCGGCTGGAGAAGATCATCCAGGGGTTCTGGGAGCGCGAGCACGACGTGCTGGTGTGCACCACGATCGTCGAGACCGGCCTGGACATCTCCAACGCCAACACGCTGCTGGTGGACCGCTCCGACCTGCTGGGGCTCGCCCAGCTGCACCAGTTGCGCGGCCGGGTCGGCCGGGCGCGCGAGCGCGGGTACGCCTACTTCCTGTTCCCGCCGGAGAAGCCCCTGACCGACACCGCGCACGACCGGCTGGCGACCATCGCGCAGAACTCCGAGCTCGGTGCGGGCATGGCGGTGGCGATGAAGGACCTGGAGATCCGCGGCGCGGGCAACATCCTCGGCGCCGAGCAGTCCGGGCACATCGCCGGTGTGGGCTTCGACCTGTACGTGCGGCTGGTCGGGGAGGCCGTTGAGGCTTTCCGGCGGCATGCCGGAGCGGAGCCGGGCGAGGTGGAGGAGGAACTCACCGAAGTCCGGATCGACCTGCCGGTCGACGCGCATCTCCCGCACGACTACGTGCCGGGGGAGCGGCTGCGGTTGGAGGCCTACCGCAAGGTCGCGGCGGCCGTCGACGTCGCGGCGCTGGACGCGGTCCGGGACGAGCTCGTCGACCGCTACGGGCCGTTGCCGGAGCCGGTGCAGCGGTTGCTGAAGGTGGCGCGGTTCCGGCAGGCGTGCCGGGACCACGGGGTCCGCGAGGTGACGTTGCAGGGCGCGTCGCTGCGGGTGGCGCCGCTGGAGCTGCTCGACTCGAAGCAGGTCCGGCTCAAGCGCCTGTACCCGAAGGCGATCTACAAGCCCGCGGTCCGCACGGTGTCGGTGCCGCGCCCGACGGAAGGCGCCGCCGGGGGCCGGATCGGCGCCCCGCCGCTGCGCGACGAAGCACTGCTGGACTGGTGCATGGACTTCCTGGAATCCCTCACCACGGCCCCGGCACCAGTCGCCTGACGCGTGGTGGCGGGCCGGTTCCGCTGGAAACCGCTGGGCGTCCCGGACCGGCGTGGTTCGGGTCGTCGCTGAGCACGTTCCGCAGCGGCGGGCGGGCCGTGGATGACACTGCCGTGCTTCTGAGTTGCCGGGATCCCGACGCAGCGTGACGGTTGATCCGGCTTCGCAGGAACGAGGAGGCGCGGGATCATGACCAGGAAGGCCTCTGAACGGAAAAGGGCGCGAAACGGCATCCCGCGATCCCCCGATGCCTTCGCCGCCGAACAACAGCCCCGCACCGACGTCGTGGTCTTCGGGGTCACGGCGGTCATCACGGTGTTCTTCGTCTGCTGGGGTGTGTTCTCCACCGGCTCGCTGGCGCGCACGTCGAGCGCCGCGCTGTCCTGGCTGGTGATCAACATCGGCTGGGGTTTCGTGCTCGCCGCGACCGGGTTCGTGGTGTTCGCGCTGTGGCTGGCGTTCAGCCGCTACGGCGCTATCCCGCTGGGCCGGGACGACGAGCAGCCGGAGTTCCGCACCGTGTCGTGGATCGCGATGATGTTCAGCGCGGGCATGGGCATCGGCCTGATGTTCTTCGGTGTCGCCGAACCGCTGGCGCACTTCGTCGAACCGCCGCCGGGCACGGTGTCGCCGCTGAGCGACGATGCGGTCGAGACCGCGATGGCGACCTCGCTTTTCCACTGGACGCTGCACCCCTGGTCGATCTACGCGGTGGTGGGGCTGTCCATCGCCTACTGCAGCTTCCGGCGCGGCCGGAAGCAGCTGATCAGCGCGGTGTTCACGCCGCTGATCGGCAAGCGGGGCGCCGACGGTCCGATCGGCAGGGTGATCGACATCCTGGCGCTGTTCGCGACGCTGTTCGGCTCGGCGGCCTCGCTCGGGTTGGGCACGCTGCAGATCCAGAGCGGCATGCAGTCGGCGGGCTGGATCGGCAGCGTCGGCAACACGGTGCTGGTGCTGATCATCGTGGTGCTGACGATCTGCTTCATCTTCTCCGCGGTCTCCGGCATCGCCAAGGGCATCCAGTGGCTGTCCAACATCAACATGGTGCTGGCGGCGCTGCTGGCGTTCTTCTTGTTCGTGGTGGGTCCGACGGTGTTCATCCTCGACCTGCTGCCCACCTCGATCGGCCAATACCTGCGCGACTTCGGCGAGATGGCCTCTCGTTCGGGCGCCACCGGCGGCGAGGCGATGAACACCTGGCTGTCCAGTTGGACGATCTTCTACTGGGCGTGGTGGATTTCGTGGACGCCGTTCGTGGGCATGTTCATCGCCCGGATCAGCCGGGGCCGCACGATCCGCCAGTTCATCGCGGGCGTGATCCTGGTGCCCAGCGCGGTGAGCGTGGTGTGGTTCGCGATCCTCGGCGGCAGCGCGATCCGGGTGGAGCAGACCGGCGTGGACGTGTTCCGCAGCGGCGGCGAGGAGGCACAGACCTTCGCGGTGCTGGAGACCTTGCCGCTGGCCGGGATCACCACGGTGCTGGTGATGGTCCTGGTCGCGATCTTCTTCGTCTCCGGCGCGGACGCGGCGTCGGTGGTGATGGGCACCCTGTCGCAGCGCGGTTCGATCGAGCCGAGGCGGTGGATCGTGGTCTTCTGGGGCGCGTCGACCGGTGCGGTGGCCGCGATCATGTTGATCATCGGTGGGGAGGATGCGCTCGGCGGCATCCAGAACCTGACGTTCCTCGCCTCGGCGCCGTTCGCGGTGGTGATGGTGCTGCTGTGCGTGGCGTTGCTCAAGGACCTGCGCGAGGACCCGATGATGCAGCGCGGCGAGAAGGGCGCGCAGGTGCTGGAGCGCGCGGTCATCGCGGGAACCGAGCGCCACGGCGGCGACTTCCAGCTGGAAGTCCGCCCGGCCGAGCGCGATTCCGAGGAACCGCTGTGATCGTCCACTGTGGTCACGTTGGTTCCTGTTCGCCGGGTTGCCGCAAATGTCCGGAAGATCAGTTCGACGCGGTTGGAACCTCGCGCGGGGAGATGCGTCTGTTGGGGTAAAGGTTTCCCGATGAGAGGTTTCCCCGATGTCCTTGCGCAGCAAGCTGGTTCTGGCGACTGGTTCGATCGTGCTGTCCGTGCTGGCGTTGACCGGATGCGCCGCTGGCGCGGACACGCCCGCGGCACCGGCTGGCGGCTCCGCGGCGCTCGGTGTGGCTTCGAACCTGACCGCCGCCGCGAAACCGGACATCCGCGCTGGCGTGCACGGCGGCGAGGAGCGGGTCGTGTTCGACTTCAGCAGCCTGCCGAACGTCGACGGCCTGCGCGTGATGAGCCACGAGCTGAACGAGGTGGCCCCGGTCTGGGGTCCCTCCGCCGAGCCGGTCGAGGGCATGACGGGCAAGTCGTTCATCCACATCCGACTGGAGATCGCCGATCCGGCTCGCACCACCGCCGGTCCGGTGCAGTTCGGGCAGTCGTTGGCGCGCAGCGCGGTGGTCAACGACAACTCGCACGGCACCGGCGAGCTGACCATCGGCGTCTCCGAGGGTGTCGACTACGAGGTGCTGGTCGAGGGGGACAAGGTGATCATCAACATGGCCCAGGGACCGTTGGGCCGTTGAGCCGAACGGATCGGTGTTGTGCGTCGCCGAGTGTCGACTTCGGACGGTGTTGAGGCTTCACCCGACGGTGACTTCATGAGAGGGTGCCCGCTGTGAGGTTCCGCATGCCGCGCCACGGGCGCCTACTCGCATCGATCGCCGCAGTCGGCCTGCTGCTCGCCGGATGCGGTTCCGGCCCCAGCCAGGTCGGCGCCGCCGCCATCGTCGGTGACACCCGCATCCCGGTCACCGAGGTCCAGTCCTGGTTCGCCGAGGTGCTCGCCAAAGAACCGGATCTCAAGCCGCAGTTGCAGCAGCAGGGCCAGCTCGACGAGCTCGGCAGGCAGCTGGCCTCGCAGCTGGTGCGGCAGGATCTGGTCGAGCAGGCGGCCCGCGACGAGCGGCTGACCGTCAGCGACGAGCAGATCAACGAGCTGATCAACCAGCTGGGCGGGCCGCAGGCGGCGACCGCGGGCAAGATCTACACCCCGCGCAACGTCCGCGAGATGGCCCGGACCCAGCTGCTGGCAACGGAACTCGGTCGCAAGTACTTCGACGGGCTGGCGGTCACCTTCGACTACACCCAGGCCACCACGCGCCGCGAGGCGGAGGACAAGGCGCGCCGCATGGCGCAGGGCCCGGCCGAGGCCGCCGCGGTGATCGAAGCCGACAGCCGCGCCGGTGTTCCGGCCGCACTCGGTCAGCAGTTGCGCGCCGCGGACAGCCCGCAGCTCGCGGCGGCGACGCCGTTGTTCGGCGCGCAGCCCGGCACGGTGCTGGCCTTCGAACCGGAGCCGAACTCCGGGCAGTGGCTGGTCGCCGTGATCAAGGAACGCCGCACCGACGCTCCCGCTGGGGCGCCTGCGGCCGGTGGTGCCGATGACCAGACGCTGCAGGGTGTGGGCATGCAGCTGCTCGGCATCACGGCGGACCGCGTCGGAGTGCGGCTGAGCCCGCGCTACGGCGTGTGGGACCCGGTGGGGCTGACCGCAGCGCCCAACGAGGGCGAGACCACCGGCTTCCGGTTGGCTCCGCATCGCGTCCAGTCGTGAGCGCGAAGCGGGCTCCAACCCGCTTCGTACCCCCGTGCCGAACGAAGTTCGCCGGGTGAGCAGGTGAGCTTCGACCCGCTTCGGCACTCGCGAGCCGGTCGGGGCGGCGGGCTTGGGACAATCGCAGCATGAACGACGTCCAGGTCTCGGAAGGTTGCGCGGTCGTGGTGGTCGACGACCGGCTCGGCGAAGTCCTACCGGCCGCGGCGGCGCCACTGCTGCGCAGCGCGGCCGCCGTCTACGCCGAGCCAGGTCTCGCACCCGCCACCCGAGCGGCGCTGGCCGCACCTGAGCCACCGGCGCTGAGCGACCTGCTGGCGCAGGCCGCTCGGGAGCCCGTCGTGCTGATCGTCGGCGAACTCGGCTCCGCCGAGGCCGACGGCCTGCACGCCGCGGGCGCCGAGCTGATCACCACCCCGGCCCCGGCCGGGATCGAGCTGCTGGACGCGGTGACGGTGATGGATCGGCTGCGCTCGCCCGGCGGCTGCCCGTGGGACGCCGAGCAGGACCACGACACGCTGCGCCAGTACCTCGTCGAGGAGACCTACGAGCTGCTCGACGCGATCGAGCTCCGCGACCGGGAGGCGCTGCGCGAGGAACTGGGCGACGTGCTGCTGCAGGTCCTGTTCCACGCCCGGGTGGCCACCGAGGACCCGGCCGATCCCTTCGACATCGACGCGGTCGCCGCCGGTTTGGTCAGCAAGCTCGTGTCCCGGCACCCGCACGTCTTCGCCGACGACCCGGCGCTGCTGGACGCCGAGTCGCAGCACACCCGCTGGGAAGAGCTGAAGCAGCGGGAGAAGCAGCGCGAGTCCATTGTGGATGGTGTCGCGCTGGGGCAGCCCGCGGTCGCGCTGGCCGCCAAGCTCGCGCAGCGCGCGAACCGCGCCGGGATTCCGGCGGACGCCATGCCGCGCGGACAGGCCCCGGGTGAGGTGCTGTTCAGCACCGCCGCGCAGGCGAAGCTGGCTGGTCGCGACCCGGAGGACCAGCTGCGCGCGGTGGCGCTGGCCTTCGCCGAGCGCATCCGAGCGGCCGAGCGGCGGGCCCGCGAAACCGGTCGGGAACCAGCGGACCTGGATGCCGCCGAATGGCGGAACTTGATGTCTGATTTGCCCGACCCGGCGGGCGTGCGGTCCGAGTGACGCACACTGATCGCGGGCGCACCGGCTGCTGCGCGGCAGCTCGCGCCCCCGCTTCGGTGTGCAGAGGGAGGATGCTCGTGCCGCGTCGGTTCTGGCTGCTGTTGGCCCCGGTGCTCACCCTGCTGGCGTCCTGCACACCCTGGACGACATCGACGCAAGGTGGCGCCGGATTCGTCCCGCCGTCAGCGGCGGCGCCACCCACCCCCGGCGTCGAACCGCCGCAGGTGGAGCTGCTCGCCCCCGGCGGCGCACCGCTGCCGCCGGACGCCCGGCCGCAGCAGCAACTCGCCGCCTGGGCCGAGTCGATGTCCGACGAGCTCAACATCCCGCGCACCGCGTTGCAGGCCTACGGGTACGCGCAGCTGGCGATCGCCGCGACGATGCCGCGGTGCGGGCTCGACTGGTCGGTGCTGGCCGCGATCGGTGCCGTGGAGTCCAGCCACGGTCGCCACGGCGGGGCGCGGCTGGACGAAACCGGGCGGCCGACCCGCCCGGTCATCGGGCTGCCGCTGGACGGTGCCGACGGCGTCCGGCGCATCCCCGACACCGACGACGGCCGCCTCGACGGCGACCAGGTTTGGGATCGGGCGGTCGGCCCGTTGCAGTTCATCCCGACCACCTGGCGCCGGTGGCAGGTCGATGCCGATGGCGACGGGATCGCCGATCCGCAGGACACCGACGACGCGGCCCTCACCGCTGGGCGGTACCTGTGCAGCGCGGGCGGCGATCTCCGGCAGCCGGACCGGTTCTTCTCGGCGCTGCTGACCTACAACCGAAGCCGCAGCTACGGCCAGGAAGTGCTGGATTACGCCGACTACTACGGCCGAACGAGCCACCAGCTGCCCGCGGCGGGCTAGCGTGGTTCCGCCTGGTCAGCAAGGCTGTGCTGGCGGATGCCGACGGTGCGCGGGCCGGTCCGGCCGGGCGGCGTGATGGATCGGTGCCTGGAGACCGGCGCTACCAGCACGTAGCCTGATCGTCGTGATCAGGGCCACGCCGACCGCACTCGCCGCCTTGGGGCGCCTGGCGATCGCCGTCGCACTGCTGGCCGCGATGGTCTGCGGGGTCGCACTGGTCAACCTCTTCGGCAGGCCGCCGACCGCACCGGTGGCCGGACTGCCGCCGAAGGAAGTGCTGCGGCCAGCCCCGGTATCGCCCGGTTCGATCGCGCCACCCGCCGAAGAACCCCTCCCGCAGCCCGCCCCCGGCGCCGATCCGGTGCGGCAGTGGGCCGACCAGGTCTCCGCGGTGGTGGACATCCCGGCGCGGGCCATCGTCTCCTACGTCAACGCGGACCTGGCGATGCGCGAGTACCAGTCCGACTGCCGGATCTCGTGGGCGACCTTGGCGGGCATCGGGCGCATCGAATCCGATCACGGCCGGTTCGGACGGCGGTTGCTGCGCGAAGACGCCCAACCCTCCAGCCCGATCATCGGGGTGCCGCTGGACGGCACGCCGGGAATCCGGCTGATCCCGGACACCGACGGCGGCGCGCTGGACGGCGACGCGATGCACGACCGCGCGGTGGGGCCGATGCAGTTCATCCCGTCGACGTGGCGGAAGTGGGCCACCGACGGCAACGGCGACGGGCTCGGTGACCCGCAGAACCTCGACGACGCCGCGATGGCCGCCGCCCGCTACCTCTGCGCGGGCAGCCGGGACATGACCACCGGCGCGGGCTGGTGGTCCGGTGTCCTGTCGTACAACAACTCCGTCGACTACGCGCAGAAGGTCTTCGGCCTGGCCGAGTCCTACGCCGAAGCGGGCAACCGCCGCCGCTGACCTGGCCGAAGCGGATGGCGGGGTCAGCTGCCCCGGGTGGCGATGTGCGCGTTGATCTCGCCGAGCGCCTCCTGGTAGGCGGGCGTCGGGTGCATCGTCGCGGCTAACCTGATCTGCGCCCGCGCCTCGTTCAACCGGCCCAGCCGTTGCAGCGTGCGGCCCAGCACCAGGCGCGCGTAGTGGTCCGAGGGATCGAACTCCAGCACGCGCAGGAACGCGCGCTCCGCGCGCCGCAGCTGCGCGGAGAAGTAGTAGGCCCGCCCGAGCAGCAACTGCACGCTCGGTTTGTCGGCTGCGACGTCGAGCACGGGTTCTAGGACGCGGATGGCTTCCAGCGGACGGCGTTGCGCGAGCAGGTCCTCTGCCCTGCGGAACGCTTGGACGATGCCTTCGGTCGTCATGGCGGGGACAACGTTACGTGCCGATCGGCTGTTCCGAGACGTCCGTCTGGATGGTCTTCGCGCCGTGCCCAAGACTCCGCAGTGCGAACACTGGCCGAACATCTGCTTGCCGATCAGGGTCGAAATGTCCGGCCTCCGCCGCTGCGCGCGTGCCTGCGGCAAGCGCTCTACCGGCCCGGTTAGGCTCGTAGGCGGTCGTCGAGCGTTCGGCCGCAATCCTCGCGCATCGCGGAACGCCGAGACGGCTCGCTTGATCCATAGTTCAGAGGCTGGTTAGGAGCACACGTGGCGATCATCGAGCAGGTCGGCGCGCGCGAGATCCTGGACTCGCGCGGGAACCCCACCGTCGAGGTCGAAGTGGCATTGGAGGACGGCACGCTCAGCCGCGCCGCGGTCCCCTCGGGCGCCTCGACCGGCGAACACGAGGCCGTCGAACTGCGGGACGGCGATGCCGCCCGCTTCGGCGGCAAGGGCGTGGAGAACGCCGTCGCGGCGGTGCTGGACGAGATCGGCCCGGAGCTGACCGGCGTGGACGCCACCGAGCAGCGCGTCGTCGACCAGAAGCTGGTGGACCTCGACGGCACCCCGGACAAGTCCCGGCTCGGCGCCAACGCCATCCTCGGCGTGTCGCTGGCGGTGGCCAAGGCCGCCGCCGAGACCTCCGGGCTGGAGCTGTTCCGCTACGTCGGCGGGCCCAACGCGCACGTGCTGCCGGTGCCGATGATGAACATCCTCAACGGCGGTGCGCACGCCGACACCGGTGTCGACATCCAGGAGTTCATGATCGCGCCGATCGGCGCGGACACCTTCTCCGAGGCGCTGCGCTGGGGCGCGGAGACCTACCACGCGCTCAAGTCGGTGCTCAAGGGCAAGGGGCTGGCCACCGGGCTGGGCGACGAGGGCGGTTTCGCCCCCGACCTGCCGAACAACCGCGAGGCGCTGGACCTGATCGCCTCGGCGGTGGAGAAGGCCGGTTACAAGCTGGGCCGCGACATCGTGCTGGCGCTGGACGTCGCCGCGACGGAGTTCTTCGCCGACGGCAGCTACAACTTCGAGGGCACCAAGCGCACCGCCGAGCAGATGGCGGAGTACTACCGGGAACTCATCGGCGCCTATCCGCTGGTGTCCATCGAGGACCCGCTGGCCGAGGACGACTGGGACGGCTGGACCAAGCTGACCGAGCAGGTCGGCGCGCGGGTGCAGCTGGTCGGCGACGACCTGTTCGTCACCAACCCGGAGCGCCTGGAAGAAGGCATCGGCCGGGGTGCGGCCAACGCGCTGCTGGTCAAGGTCAACCAGATCGGCACGCTGTCGGAGACCCTGGACGCGGTCAACCTGGCCACCTCGTGCGGCTACAAGAGCATGATGAGCCACCGCTCCGGCGAAACCGAGGACACCACCATCGCCGACCTCGCCGTGGCCACCGGCTGCGGCCAGATCAAGACCGGTGCCCCGGCCCGCAGCGAGCGCGTCGCCAAGTACAACCAGCTGCTGCGCATCGAGGAAGCCCTCGGTGACGCCGCGCGCTACGCGGGCGAGCTGACCTTCCCCCGGTTCACCCCGGAGAGCTGAGCCATGCCGGTCGGGCGCGCATCGGATCAAGGTCGGCGCAGCCGTCGGGGCGAGCCCCCGGCGGAGCGCCGGTCCGAGCGCGCCCGCCGGGACGGCGCCGGGACGAAGGGATCGGGCAAGCGGCCGGGGCGGCAGTCGTCGACGCGGTCCCGCCCGAAGTCCAGTACTGCGGGAGCGTTCAAGCTCTCCTCGACGCGGCGGGCCGCAGGCCTGGCCATGCTGGTCTGCGTGATGGCGCTGAGCGTGTCGGTGCCGTTGCGCACCTACCTGAGCCAGCGCAACGAGCTGGCCGCGCAACAGCAGCAGCAGACCGACCTGATGCGCCAGGTCAAGGAACTGGAGCAGCGCAAGCAGGAGCTTTCCGACCCCGCGCAGGTCGAGGCCGAGGCCCGGGCGCGACTGGGCTACGTCCGGCCGGGCGAGACGCCCTACATCGTGGAAGTGCCGGTCCCGCCGGTCGCGCCGCCGCCTCCGGACCAATCCGCCGACGCCGGGTTGCCTTGGTACGAAGATCTCTGGAATTCGGTGAGGGGAAAGGATTCTTGACGGTGAACTCGGGCGCGCCGGTGATCAGCGATGCGGATCGGGAGTGCATCCGGCGGCAGCTCGGTCGGCCGCCGCGCGGGCTGCGCGCGATCGCGGCGCGGGACACCGCCGGTGATCCGACCGTGGTGCAGACGCAGCCCCGGCTGGAGGACGGCACGCCGTTCCCGACGCTGTACTACCTGACCGCTCCGCAGCTGGTGGCGCACGCTTCGACGTTCGAGGCCGAGGGTCTGATGCGGGCGATGACCGACCGGTTGGCCGCGGACCCGGACCTCGCCGAGCGCTACCGCCGAGCGCACGAGTCGTACCTCGCGGAGCGCGATGCCCTGGAGCCGCTGGGTACCGAGGTCAGCGCGGGTGGCATGCCGGACCGGGTGAAGTGCCTGCACGTGCACATCGCGCACGCCTTGGCCAAGGGGCCGGGCGTCAACCCGTTCGGCGACGAGGCGATCGCCCTGATCGCCGAGCGCTGGCCCGAACACCGGTACCTGGTCAACCGCTGAGTCTCTTCCGCAGCGATTTCGCGCGAAATCGCCAGTTCTCCCGCCTCGCGAGCGTTGCGGCAGGATCGGCAGTTCACCGCGCCGGGGCGATGCGGTCGAGGAGGCTGCGGGCGCCCGCGACCGGTGTCGCACCGAAGGTGCGGCCGACAGCGGCGAGCCGTGTGGCGGCGAAGGCCTCCGCCACCTGCGTCGGCGCGTGGCGGAACAGCAGCGACGCCTGCAGCGTCAGCGTCAGCAGCTCGGCGAGGCCGCGCGCCCGTTCGGGCGCCGCAGCGGCGAGCTCGCCGCGCAGCCGCCGCAGCGCCGCGTCGTAGTCGACGCTCGCACCACTCGCGGCGTCCAGCTCGGCGAGCAGGGCGTCCTGAGTGGACGGTTGTTTGTCCAGTCCGCGCAGCAGGTCCAGTGCGGTGACGTTGCCGGAGCCTTCCCAGATCGAGCTCAGCGGCGCCTCGCGGTACAGCCGGGGCATGCCCGACTCCTCGACATAACCGTTGCCGCCAAAGCATTCCAGCGCTTCGGCGACCACCACCGGGGCGCGCTTGCAGATGTAGAACTTCGCCGCCGGTAGAGCCAGTCGCAGCAGGTCGTGCTCGTCCTGCTCGACCGCTGCGGCCAGCCGCATCGCCAGCGTCGTCGCGGCTTCCGACTCCAGCGCCAGGTCGGCCAATACGCATCGCATCAGCGGCAGGTCCGCCAGCCGGTGGCCGAACGCGCTGCGGTGCCGCACGTGGTGCGCGGCTTCCGACAGCGCGATCCGGATGTTGGCCGCCGAGCCGAGAACGCAGTCCAGCCTGGTCATCGACACCATCTCGATGATGCAGCGGACGCCGCGGCCCTCTTCGCCGATCAGGTGGCCGAGGGCGCCGGTGTACTCGATCTCGGCGGAGGCGTTGGACTTGTTGCCCAGCTTGTCCTTCAGGCGCTGCAACCGGATTTCGTTGCGGCTGCCGTCCGGCAGCACCCGCGGCACCAGGAAGCAGCTCAACCCGCCGGGTGCTTGCGCCAGGGTCAGGAACAGGTCGTTCATCGGCGCCGAGGTGAACCACTTGTGCCCGACGATCCGGTAGGTGCCGTCGGCCAGCGGTTCGGCGGTGGTGGTGTTGGCCCGCACGTCCGAGCCGCCCTGCTTCTCGGTCATCGACATGCCCGCCAGCAGCGCAGATTTCTCCATCGGCGGGCGCAGCCCGAATTCGTAACCCGATGCGGCGAGTTTCGGCTCGTACTGGCTGGCCAGCGTCGGCGCGTACCGCAGCGCGGGCACCGCGGCGTAGGTCATGGAGATCGGGCACGTGTGCCCGGCTTCGACCTGCGACCACAGGTAGAAACCGGCCGCCCGGCGCAGATGCGCGCCCGGCCCCCGCGTCCACGGCGCCGCGTGCAGGCCGTGGTCGATCGCGCGCGACATCAGCCAGTGCCAGGACGGGTGGAAGTCGACCTCGTCGATCCGGTTGCCGTAGCGGTCGTGGGTGCGCAGCTGCGGCGGATGCTCGTTGGCCAGCCGACCGTGCTCGCGGGCCTCGGCGGAACCGGCCTCCAGCGCGAGCGCGGTGAGGTCGCCGACGGCGTAGCGGGTGAGTGCGGCGCCCAGCGCGGGATCGCAGGCCAGCGGGTCGAAACCGGCCAGCGGTGGCGGCTGGTTGGCCACCCGGTGGGTGCTGAACACGGGCGGCTCGTCGATGAGCGTCATGTTCGGAGGGTAGGCGCAAAACCCACCCGAACGGCGGGCGATCTGCTGATTGATCCACCCGCCTGGCGCAACCGGACTGGTCGGCCGAGCTCCCCGCCAGTCAGACGGGTGATTGTGTCGGCTTGCCGTCGGGCGTTCCTCGAACCGGTCGTGTATCCAGGGATCCGTCTCGGTTTTCCAGTGCTGTTCGGGTCTGCGTGGGGGATGCAGCAGTGACGGCTGGCAAGAAGCGCCACGGCAAGCATGTGTGGAAGGCGGCTCGGCGATTCGGCGGGGCGGCGCGGTGCGCGGCGCGGAAGTGGGCCGCCGCGGCCGCGATGGTTCCGGTGCTGCTGCTACCGGCCACGCTGGTGGGCGCGTCGAGTTCGTTCCTGCCCGGTCCGCTGAAACCGGCTGGCCAGCGGCCGGATCCGCGCCAACTCGGTGCCACCGGCCAGTTGCCGCAGAACCCGCAGCTCAGCCCCGAGTTGCTGAACCGGGCGGCCGATCCGGACGAGCTGGCCACCGGCGCGGGGCCGCAGGTGGCGTTGCCGAGGGGCCCGCTGGGTATTCCGAAACCGGTGCTGGCCGCTTACGTCCGGGCCGCGGAGCTGGTGGACCGGGCCGATCGGGGCTGCGGACTGCACTGGTCGGTGCTGGCTTCGATCGGTCGGATCGAGTCCGAGCACGCCCGCTCGGGCAGCATCGACGTGCTGGGCACGACGGTGCGGGCGATCCTCGGCCCCCGGCTGTCCGGTGGTCCGGGCATGGCCGCGATAACGGACACCGACGCGGGCCGCTACGACGGCGACCCGGTGTGGGATCGGGCGGTCGGGCCGATGCAGTTCATCCCGTCGACCTGGCGGACGTTCGCCGTGGACGGCAACGGCGACGGGGTCGCCAGCCCGCACAACGTCCACGACGCCAGCGTCGCGGCCGGGCAGTACCTGTGCGGTGGGGGCGGCGATCTGCGCAGTCCGCGAGATCTCGCCGCGGCGGTGTTCAACTACAACCACTCCGACAGCTACGTGCGGACCGTGCTGATCTGGGCGGCCGCCTACGCGAAGGGTGTGACGCCGACGCCGTCGGATTTGGCGCCGGAGGTCGATGACGTGCTGGCGGGGGAGCGCCTGCCGGACGGTCCCGCAGCGCTGGCCCTGCCCCCGGCAGCAGCGGCCCCGTCGTTCGTGCCGACGCCGTCACCAACCCGACCTGCCCCGACCGGACGGCCGCCACTGGCACCGCGGCCACCGTCATCGACGTCCCGTCCGACCGAGCAGGTGCCACCGATCAGCGTCGAGCCACCGGTCATCGCGACTCCGACACCGCCGGATTTCGCACCGCCAGGAGCGACCACCGCACCGAGCCCGACCCCGTCGGGAACGTCCCAACCCGGGGAACCGCCCGGCTCGTCCGAACCAGCGCCGCCGTCGGCCAGCGACCCCGCGCCGCCGGGAACGAGCCAACCGGGCATTCCACCGACGCAACCCGCGCCGGGCACTTCGGCGCCACCACCCGCCCCGGACGGATCCGCACCCCCGCCTGAAGGTGCCGCACCGCCGCCTGAGAGCGCCGTGCCACCGGCCCCGCCTACGGGGGAGCCCTCGATCGTCTGCGATCCGGGAGTGCTCGCCAGCGGCGAATTCGCCACCGCGGAGCAGCCGCCGGGCACGACCCTCGAACCGGGCGCCGCCGATCCGCACACCGCTGTCCCCGGCCAGACCGTCTACGTCGAAACGGGCGACGCGGGCGTGCTCGGACCCTGCGCGGTCCCCGCCGACTTCCGGCCGGTGTGATCCGTCTCGGCCGACGTTTTCTCTGGTCAGAGGCCGGAATTCGACGCAGGAGGTGGGCTTCCTCCCGAACGCCGCGAGTGTCATTACCTCGGACGAAGCAGATGCCGTCAGTTCGGGTGAACTTCGGGGGTGTGGCGCGAGCCGCTAGCGTGGGATGTGGGCGCACGAGCGTCGCCCGACGAGCGCGAGGAGGACGCAGATGCCACGGGTCGCGGCGATTGACTGCGGGACGAACTCGATCCGCTTGCTGGTAGCTGATGTGCAGGTGCATGACGACGGTCGGCGCGACCTGCGCGACGTGCACCGCGAGATGCGGATCGTCCGGCTCGGGCAGGGCGTCGACGCCACCGGACGGCTTGCCGAGGAAGCGCTGGAGCGCACCCGGATCGCGTTGGCCGACTACGCCGCGATCGCCCGCCGCAAGGGCGTCGAGCGGATCCGGATGGTGGCCACCTCGGCGACCCGAGATGCGTCCAACCGCGAGGACTTCTTCGCCATGGTCCGGGAAACCCTCGGCGTCGAGGCCGAGGTGATCACCGGTGACGAGGAGGCTCGGCTGTCGTTCACCGGCGCGGTCGGCGATCTTGATCCGGCGGACGGGCCGTTCGTGGTCAGCGACATCGGCGGCGGATCGACCGAGCTGGTGGTGGGCACCTGGGACGGCGCCAGCGCCGACATCACCGCCGCGTACTCCGCCGACGTCGGCTGCGTGCGGCTGACCGAGCGGTGCCTGCGCAGCGATCCGCCCACCGACGAGGAGGTCCGGGAGGCGGAGAAGGTCGCCCGGCAGATCCTCGACGACGCGTTCGCCGCGGTGGACTGCACGGGAGCGCGTACCTGGGTCGGGGTGGCAGGCACCGTGACGACCCTGTCCGCTATCGCGCAGGAACTGCCGGAATACGATCCGGTGGCAATTCATCTTTCCCATATTTCCCAGAGCGGAATCGAACAAATAAACGACGACCTGCTGCGGATGTCGCATGACGAACGTGCCATGATCGGCGCCATGCACCCGGGTCGAGTTGATGTGATCGGCGGTGGTGCGCTGGTGGTCAAGGTGCTTGCCGAAGAATTGGCGGAACGCGCGGGCATTACCGCGATGACTGTCAGCGAGCACGACATACTCGACGGTATTGCCCTGTCTATCAGCTAGTTCCCAGCATCTGGGCAAGCCGTCCATTTGTTGGGTGGGGCGGTATCTGTATCGAGTCAGAAAGTGACGGCTTTGTGACAGCGCATCGCGGCAGGCGGGTTCTCACTTATGTTTACGCTCGTCTGACGCGGCGGTGAATGAACCGCCGCGCGTGATGACTCCAGGCTCGGTTCTGAGATGGGGCACGCGCGTGGAAACAGGAGGACGTAATGCGGAAACGACGCTTGGTCGCTTGGGTTGCGGCCCCGCTCGTCGTGGGGCTGCTGGCCAGCGCCTGCGGCGGCGGTGGCGGCAGTGGGGACGCCGGGGACGGAATTATTTCGGTCAATTCGACCGAACCGGAAAACCCGTTGGTGCCGAGCAACACCACCGAGACCGGTGGCGGCAACGTGATCGACGCGATGTTCACCGGCCTGGTGGGTTACGACGAGAACACCAGCGAGCCGTACAACGAGGTCGCTGATTCGATCAACACGACCGACAACCGGGTCTTCACGATCAAGCTCAAGCCGGGCTGGACCTTCCACGACGGCTCCCCGGTCACGGCCAACAGCTTCGTGCGCGCCTGGAACTTCGCGGCTTACGCGCCCAACGGCCAGTCGACCGCGTCCTTCTTCGAGCACATCCAGGGCTACAACGACGTCAGCCCGGCAGACCCGGACGGGGAGAACGGGCCTGCCACGGCGCCGCAGCCGACCGCCCAGGAGATGTCCGGTCTGAAGGCGGTCGACGACCAGACCATCGAGGTCACGCTCGGCGCGCCGTTCGCGACCTTCCCGGTGATGCTCGGCTACACCGCCTTCATGCCGCTTCCGGAGTCCTTCTTCCAGGACCAGAAGGCGTTCGAGGCGCATCCGATCGGAAACGGGCCGTTCAAGTTCGACTCCCGGCAGCCCAACGCGTTCATCAAGCTCGTCCGCAACGACCAGTACGCGGGCAAGAACAAGCCGAGCATCAACGGCGTCGAGTTCCGCATCTACAACTCGCTGGAGACCGCCTACCAGGACCTGGTATCGGGCAACCTGGACTTCATCGACCAGCTGCCGCCGTCGGCGATGGTTGGTGACAAGTGGAAGACCGACCTGCAGGACCGGGGCAGCACGAAGGCGATCCTGAGCAACAACGCGCTGCAGGTTCCGCTGTACGACCCGAAGTACCAGGACCCGCGGGTGCGGCAGGCCATCTCGATGGCCATCGACCGCAAGCAGATCACCGACACGGTCTTCGCGGGCACCTACGAGCCGGCCACCGGTTGGGTGCCGACCGGTGCCGTGCCGGACTACCAGGCCGGTGCCTGCGGTGAGTTCTGCGAGTTCAACCCGCAGCGCGCGAAGCAGTTGCTGGCCGAAACCGGCTTCCGGGGCCCGATCACCATCGACTCCAACGCCGATGGCGGGCACAAGGAGTGGATCGAGGCGGTCTGCGGGCAGCTGAAGAACAACCTCGGCGTGGACTGCGTGTTCAACCCGATCCCGACGTTCGCCGAGTTCCTGAAGTTGCACGACGAGAACGGGCACACCGGGCCGTTCCGCTTCGGCTGGTTGGGTGACTACCCGGCGGCCGAGACGTTCCTCGGCAAGGTCTACCGCACCGGAGCGTCGTCGAACTACATGCGCTACAGCAGCCCCGAGTTCGACGCTGCGATGGACCGCGCCGACCAGGCTCCGGACGTGGCGGCGGGCAACCAGCTGTACTTCGAGGCGGAGAAGATCCTGGCCAGGGACATGCCGTCCATCCCACTGTGGAACCAGAAGGCCTCCGTCGGCTGGTCCGACAGGCTCGAAGGTGCGACGGTGACCTTTGACCGGCAGCTGAACATCGAAACCGTCAAGCTGGTTTCCTGATCGGGTGAGTCCGGGTCCGGCTCGAACTCTGCGGGCCGGACCCGGCTTGCGTCCTGGAGGAGGTTCACGTGGGACGCTACGTGCTGCGGCGGCTGCTGCAGCTGATCCCGGTTTTCATCGGGACCACTTTCATCATTTACGCCCTGGTGTGGGCGCTGCCCGGTGACCCGTTCGCCGGGCGCTGCGGGGACCGGGCCTGCCCGCCCGCGTACGTCGCGGAGATGACCGAGAAGTACAACCTGAACGATCCGGTGATCGTCCAGTACTTCAAGTACCTCGGGCAGCTGTTCACCGGCGACTTCGGCGAGACCTTCGCCGGTATCCGGGTCAACGAGCTGGTGGCCAACGCCTACCCGATCACCCTGCGCCTGTCGATCGTGGCGCTGGCCATCGCGGCGCTCATCGGCATCGGCGCGGGCATCATGACCGGTCTGCGCGGTCGCGGGTACATGGACAGCCTGGTGTTGATGTCCACCCTGTTCCTGATCTCGCTGCCGGTGTTCGTCACGGGTTTCATCCTCCAAGTTGTGCTCGGCACCGAACTCGGCATCATCCGGCCGAGCGTCAGCGCGCAGGCCACCTGGGGTGAGCTGATAGTGCCGGGCTTCGTGCTGGGCAGTACGTCGATGGCCTACGTCGCCCGGTTGACCCGCACCTCTCTGATGGAGAACCGGCGGGCCGACTACGTGCGCACCGCCGTGGCCAAGGGGCTGGAGCGCAAGCGGGTCGTCGGAGTGCACCTGCTGCGCAACTCGCTGATCCCGGTGATCACGTTCCTGGGCACCGAGCTGGGCGCGCTGATGGGTGGCGCGATCGTCACCGAAGGCATCTTCAACATCCGCGGCATCGGTGGCCTGATCTACAACGCCATCCTCACCAAGGAGGGCACGACGGTCACCGGCATCGTGACCCTGCTGGTCCTGGTGTACCTGCTGATGAACCTGCTCGTGGACCTGCTCTACGCGGTTCTCGACCCGAGGATCCGATATGACTGAACAAAGCACTTCCAGTCTGACGTCCGGTCCGGTCGGTCCGACACCGACCGAGCCCGAGACCGCGGTCCCGGCGGCGGCCAATGCCAGCAGCGAGAAGCCGCGTGGCCTGTGGGGCGACGCCTGGCGCGACCTGCGGCGGCGGCCGATCTTCCTGATCTCGATGGCGATCATCATCGTGCTGCTCGTGATGGCGGTGTTCCCGCAGCTGTTCACCTCGGTGGACCCCAACCACCAGGACCTGGCGCGATCGCGGCAGGCGCCGTCCGCGCAGGCCTGGTTCGGCTACGACCTGCAGGGCCGGGACATCTTCGCCCGGTCGATCTACGGCGCCCGCGCCTCGATCGTGGTGGGTGTGCTGGCGACGCTGCTGACGGTGGTGATCGGCTCGGTGTTCGGGCTGATCGCCGGTTACTTCGGCGGCTGGTTGGACAACGTGCTGTCCCGGTTCGGTGAGATCTTCTTGGGCCTGCCGTTCGTGCTCGGCGCGATCGTCATCCTGACCACGCTGAACCCGGCGACCGGGGTGCCAGATCCGGTGCGGATCACCACGCTGGTGATCGTGTCGATCTCGATCCTGTCGTGGCCGGTGTCGATGCGGATCATGCGATCGGCGGCGATCTCGACGCGCAACCAGGACTACGTCAAGGCCGCGCGGGCGCTGGGCGCGAGCCCCACCCGGATCATCCTCCGGCACCTGCTGCCGAACTGCCTGGCCCCGGTCCTGGTGTACGCCACGATCGCGCTGGGCACGTTCATCGCGCTCGAAGCGACGCTGTCGTTCCTCGGGTTGGGGCTGCGGTCTCCGGTGGTCTCGTGGGGCGTGATGATCGCCGACTCCCGCGACTACATCACCATCTCGCCGCACCTGCTGATCTTCCCGGCCGGGTTCCTGGTGGTGACGGTGCTGGCTTTCGTGATGCTCGGTGACGCCGTGCGCGATGCGCTCGACCCGAAGCAGAGGTAGGAGAACCGCTTTGTCTACTGTGGACAACAAAGCCCCGGCGGAGCGGCTGCTGGAGGTCGAGGACCTGCACGTGGAGTTCCGCACCCGCGATGGCGTGGCCAAGGTCCTCAACGGCGTCAACTACCACGTCGACGCCGGGGAAACCCTTGCCGTGCTGGGCGAATCCGGCTCTGGCAAGAGCGTCACCGCGCAGACCATCATGGGCATCCTGGACATGCCGCCGGGCGTGATCACCGGCGGTTCGATCCGGTACCAGGGCGAGGACCTGCTGACCGCCTCCGACGCCCGGCGCCGCGAGCTGCGCGGCGAATCGATGGCGATGATCTTCCAGGACGCGCTGTCCGCACTGAACCCCGTCTACACGGTCGGATTCCAGATCGCCGAGCAGCTTCGGATGCGCCGCGGCATGTCCCGCAAGGACGCCACCGCCAAGGCCGTCGAGCTGCTGGACCAGGTGAAGATCCCGAACGCCAAGCAGCGCGTGAAGGAATTCCCACACCAGTTCTCCGGCGGCATGCGGCAGCGCGCGATGATCGCGATGTCGCTGGCGCTGGACCCGACGCTGCTCATCGCCGACGAGCCGACCACCGCGTTGGACGTCACGGTGCAGGCCCAGATCATGGACCTCCTCGACGAGCTGCGCCGGGAGCGCGGCATGGGGCTCATCCTGATCACCCACGACCTGGGCGTGGTCGCCGAGGTCGCGGACCGGATCGTGGTGATGTACGCCGGGCGGATCGTGGAGTCCGCGGACGCCTACTCGCTGTACCAGCAGCCCGGCCACCCCTACACCGAGGGACTGATGCGGTCGATCCCGCGGCTGGACCTCAAGGGGCACGAGCTGGAGACCATCAAGGGCCTGCCGCCGAGCCTGCTGGCGGTGCCGCCGGGCTGCCCGTTCCACCCGCGCTGCCCGCGCGCCGAGGAGCGCTGCCGCCAGGAGGTTCCGGCCTACCACCAGTTGGGCCTTGGGCGGGAGAGCGCCTGCCACTTCGCGGAGGAGTTGATGAGCCATGGCTGAACCGATCCTCCAGGTGCGGGACCTGGTCAAGTACTTCCCGGTCACCCAGGGCGTGGTGTTCAAGCGCACCATCGGGCACGTGCGGGCCGTGGACGGGGTGTCGTTCGACCTCAGCCGGGGCGAAACGCTCGGTGTGGTCGGCGAGTCCGGCTGCGGCAAGTCGACGCTGGCGCAGGTGCTGATGCGGCTGGAGAAGCCGACCAGCGGTTCGGCGCTGTTCGAAGGCCGCGACATGTTCAAGATGCGCGGCTCCGAACTGCGCAAGCTGCGCCGCGACATGCAGATCGTGTTGCAGGACCCGTACACCTCGCTGAACCCGCGGCGCACCGTCGGCGACATCGTCGGCGAGCCGTTCGAGATCCACCCGGAGGTGGCGCCGAAGGGCGAGCGGCGGCGCAAGGTGCAGGAGTTGCTGGAAGTGGTGGGGCTGAACCCCGAGCACATCCAGCGCTACCCGCACCAGTTCTCCGGCGGTCAGCGGCAGCGCATCGGCATCGCGCGGGCGCTGGCGCTGCGGCCGAAGGTGATCATCTGCGATGAGCCGGTGTCGGCGCTGGACGTCTCGATCCAGGCGCAGGTGATGAACCTGCTCGGCGAGTTGCAGCAGGAGTTCGGCCTGTCGTACGTGTTCATCGCGCACGACCTCGGTGTGGTGCGGCACCTGTCGGACCGGGTGGCGGTGATGTACCTGGGCAAGGTGGTGGAGATCGGCACGGACGAGCAGATCTACGAGCACCCGCAGCACCCGTACACCCAGGCGCTGCTGTCGTCGGTGCCGGTGCCGGACCCCACGCTGCGCGGTCGACGCGAGATCATCCGCCTCACCGGCGACGTCCCGAGCCCGGCGAACCCACCATCAGGCTGCCGCTTCCGAACCCGCTGCTGGAAGGCCCAGGACATCTGCGCCGAACAGGTCCCGGCCCTGGAAGTCCGCCTGGACTCCCACCCATCGGCCTGCCACTTCGCCGAAGAACGCCCCCACGTGGTCGCGTAACGGGTGATCTTTTCGAGGTGAGGGGCACCTGTGACCCAGTTACTTGGTCACAGGTGCCCCTCACCCATCACCCGATCCGGTTCTCCGCGAGGGCGAGCAGGAACGCCCGCCACTGCGCGGGCCCGACGGATAACTGCCCACCATCACGGTCCTTCGAATCCCGAACGCCAACCACATCGACACCGAGACCGACCTCGACGCAGTTACCGCCGCTGGTCGAGCGGGTGCTCTTGCGCCAACCAACCTCAACGCAATTGTTGTTGTGCGGGCTGTAGCTGGACTTCCGCCAGTGAATCGCTTCCTCGCGCTGCATTGGGTAATCTCCAAACGTCATCGCGCGAACTCGTCCGCGATGCGCAGGATGAACTTCTCCGACTCCACCGGATCCAGCGCAGCCGCCACGAGTTGTTGCCACAGCAGAGTGTAGGCGTGCACATCATCGTGTCGGTCCAGGTAGCGGCCGTCTGTGAAGTCTTCGACGTAGACGAACTCAAGCGGACCCGCGTTGCCAGGTGACGGCACGCGGAACAGGTTGAAGTCGTGTGTCGCACGCGGCGCTGTCGCTGCGTCGAAAGGCAGAACCTGGATCTGAACGTTGCGGTGTCGTGCGACCTCAGCCATGTGGCGGAGTTGATTCACCATCAGCTCCCGATCGCCAACGAGGCGGCGAAGTGACGACTCGGAGAGAACGAAGCTGACCTGTGGTGGGTTCGGCTTGGTCAGGACGGCTTGACGTTCCAAGCGAGCTTCCACCGCATCCTCAGTGGACTGATCGCTGAGCTGGAGCTGAGACGTCGTGAAAAGCGCATGGATGTACTGCTCGGTTTGGAGCAAGCCCGGCACGATCTCGTTCTGGTACTGGAAGATCGCAGAAGCATCTGCTTCCAGGTCCACTGCCATGCGGAAGTACTTGGAGTACACGGACCGATAGCCGGACCATCGACCACGGTCTTGGCTTCCCCGCGCCAGATCAAGAAGTTCGTCCACGTCGATTACGTTCGCTACGTGTTGTTCATAAGCGTTCGCGAGCTTCTTCAACACGTGCTGCGGCAGCGCGGTTTGGCCGCGCTCGACCCTGCTCATCGTGCTGTTGGTCTTCCCGATGAGCTTGCCCGCGACTTCGAGATCGAGACCGGTCTGCTCCCGAGCATGACGCAGGAGGTGGCCCACGAGCAGCCGTCGGACGGTCGGTGTTGGCATGCCGTAGAGCATCGCATTTGGTCTCAGACTGCAACGTAACCCTTTCGCGTGGCAGTTGATCGTGTCCCTTGCGGCTCATGAACACCTTCAATCACAGTAAAGTGGGATTGCAACAATATGGGAGACCGCAAGGCTCGGCTCATTCGAAGTGGACTGGTTCTGGCGACCCGTCGGTGTTGGGCGGCATGGGTTCGGGGTCGCTGCGAAGCGAGCTGATCCGCATGTGCGGGTGGAGTCGTTCTGCGGTGTCGAGGTCGAGGCGTGGCGGGTGCAGCGGCTGCCGGAGATCGAGTGGATCGACGAGGACACCTGCATGGCCTGCTGGCGCCGCATCGCCGACCGGTGGTCGTGAGTGCCAAAGCCGGTTGCAACCGGCTTTCGCACTCACGACCCCTGATCAGCAGAAACCCAACCCCCAGTGCAAAGGGGACACCATGTTCTGGCTCCAGGTGAGCATTCTCGTCCTGGTCAACGAGCTAATCGCGAGCATGCTGCTCGTTCGCGCGCCGCAAACTCAGCGCAGCGCCGCCGGGGAAGGCGCGCTAAACGTCTGGCAGCTGATCGACGAGATCGAAGCCGAGCGACAACGCGAAGCCACCTCCACCGGCCGCCACCGCCTCAGCCGCCACCGCCTCCGCCACCACCCCTGAACCAGGCCTGGCACCCGTCCCCGCCCCCACGGGCGCCAGGCCACCCAGGTGGGCCGGGCAGTCCCCTCCCCCTACCCGGCCCACCACCCAAAACGAGTGATCTTTTCCAGGTGAAGGGCACCTTTGACCAAGTAAGTCGGTAAAAGGTGCCCTTCACTCATCACCTGATCTGGTTGGGCGGAGGCCGTCGACGACGATGGTGAGTTCGTGGCTCAGCCCGCCGCAGATCGCCGCGGCGCTCTCCCGCACGACGCGAAATCGCCATCCGCTCCCCACCGGACGTGGCGATTTCGCGCGAAATCGCCACGTCCGCAGCACCCGTGGGTTCAGGCGGAGCGTTCTCCGGTGCCGAGGCGGGGGAACGGGTGGATCGAGAACACCACCTCCACCGGGACCTCGAAGTGCTCGGCGATGCGCAGCGCCAGGTACAGGCTCGGGCTGTACTCACCCCGTTCCAGGTAGCCGACGGTCTGGTAGTGCACGCCGAGCGCTTCGGAGAGCTCTCGGCGGGAGATCCCGCGTTCGGTCCGCAGCATCGCGATGCGGTTGTAGATCGTCTCGCTCATGTCTCCTCCGCAGCGTCAACGAACACGCTGCATGGCCTTCTCGCGCCGCGCGGCCACGCTCGATCCCGACTCGCGCCGCGCCATCCGGCGCAGCACCATCGGCGCCACCACCAGCCCGATCACGGCCCACACGCCGAGCACCCCGACGGTCTCCAGGTGCCGCCACGACCCGCCGATCTCGGCCGCTGCCAAGGCATCCGGCAGCAGCGCCGACCGCATGCCCAGCCCCAGCCAGTACATCGGGAACACCTGCGCGATCCACTGCAGCCACTGCGGGAAGCCGGTGATCGGGTAGAAGATCCCGGAGATGGAGATCAACCCCATCATCGGCAACATGATCAGGCCCATGCTCCGCGGGCTGGAGAACAGCGAGCCGATGATCGCCCCGAGCGGCATCGTCGCGACCAGCCCCAGCACCAACACCCACAACAGGGTCAGCCAGGTGCTGATACCGGTGGACAGGCCGTCGAACATCACCAGGCCGGGAACCAGCACGATCACCAGGCTGATCAACGACATGCCGCCGATCTGCGTGATCTTGCCGACCAGGTATCCGAGCATCCCGTTCGGGGTGGCCTTGGCGCGCAGCAGGGTGCCGTCCTCACGTTCGACGGTCAACTGCTGGGCGACCGTGAGCAATCCGGCGAACCCGATGCCCATGCCGAGCACGCCCGGCAGCGTCATCGCGCCCAGCGAGAAACCGGCCACGGTGGCGTCGCGCTGGAAGGACATCACCACCAGCAGGATGATCGAAGGGAACAGGTAGCTCCACAGGTCTTGCGCGGTGGTGAGGGTCTGGCGGAATTCGATCAGACCGCGCCGCAGTCCGACGCGCATGGCGTTGGCGTTCACCGGTTCCCCTCCTCCTCGGTGCCGAACGGCAGCGGTGCGTCCTCGCCGCGCCCGGATTCGTGGGCGAGCACCATCGCCATGTAGGTGTCCTCCAAGGTGGCTCGGCGCACCTCCAGATCGGTGATCCCGTCGCCGTGCTGCGCGAACAGTTCGCGGACGAACCCGGTGGCGTCGGCGGTCGCGTGCACGAACCGCTGGCCGTCGCGGGCCCACTTCACCTCGGACTCGGCGGCCACCTGCCGGGACAGCGCATCGGCCGAGCCGTCGGCGACGATCCGGCCGCCGGCCAGGATCAGGATGCGGTCGGCCAACTTCTCGGCCTCGTCCAGGTCGTGCGTGGTGAGCAGGATCGCGGTGTTGTCGTCGTCGGCGAGCCGGTGCACCAGGTCGTGGAACTCGCGGCGGGCCTGCGGGTCGAAGCCGACCGTGGGTTCGTCCAGGAACAGCAGTTCCGGGCGACCGACGATGCCGATCGCCACGTCCAGCCGTCGCCGCTGGCCGCCGGAGAGCTGCCCGACCCGCTTGTTCGCGTGCTCGGTCAGGCCCACCGTCGCGATGAGCTCGTCGACGTCCCGGGGGCGGGTGATCTCCTCCGTCGCGTACGGCGCGTAGTAGGCGCCCAGGTGCGCCAGCAGTTCCCGCACTCGCCATTTGCTGTGGTCGCGCCAGGACTGCAGCACGACACCGAGCCGGGCCCGCCAGTGCTCGTCGCCGTGCGCCGGGTCGGTGCCGAGGACCTCGACGTGGCCGCCGGAGCGCATCCGGAAGCCTTCCAAGATCTCGATCGTCGTGGTCTTGCCCGCCCCGTTCGGGCCGAGCAGCGCGACCACTTCGCCGCGTCGCGCGGTCAAGCCGACACCCTTGAGGACATCCGTGCTGCCGTACCGCATCCGCAGGTCGCGGACGTCCAGCACGGCGTCCTCGACCGGTAACGGCGCGGGCGACGGAGGTGCCTCCGATTCGTTCGCGATTGTCATCACCCAGTTGCCTTCCGTAGCAGAAGTCGTGAGGTATGTAGCATTTATACTACATATCGAGGCACAGCTGCATAGAAAGGTCTGGCCCCTGCGGCGATCGGGTCGATCGCCGCAGGGGCCGGGTCGGCAGGACAGCGCTGGTCAGGTCTGGGGTTTGAGCTCCGGGCCCAGCGAGGCGAACTTCTGCCGCGACACCACGCGCGGCGGCGGCCAGGTGATGTTGCGCGGTGGCCAGGACTGCCCGGTGCGCTTGAGGAACCAGTCCGGTGGTTCGTACATCGGCGGCTCGAAGTCCGCTGGCAGCATGGTGCGCCACTGCACGTCCTTGGTGCGCTCGGCGAACTCGTCCTTGAGCGCTTGCAGCCGCTCGGGCTGGGTGAGCAGGTCGATGGCCATCGCCGCGAGGTACTTCGACGCCGAAAGCAGCGCCACGTGGCCCATGTTGGCAGCGGTGGTCGCGGCGAACGCCCAGTTGTGCGTCTTGCAGCCCTGCGGTCCGACCGCGGTGCCCAAGCTGACCGTCGGAACCTGCCAGCTGATGTCCGCGACATCGGTGGAGCCGCCGCCGAGGAACGCCGGGTTCGGCGGTTCCAACGCGCCGATCCCGGTGGCCACGCCCGACTGCTCCAACCCGAGCGAGGCCTGGATCTGCCGCGCCAGCCGCTGGTCGTCCTCGGTGAACTTCGGCGGCCCGATCTGCACCATGTTCTCGTAGAGCAGCTCGGAGGCGGACTTCGACGGCAGCTTGTTCCAGCACGCCGCGGTGATCTTGTGCTGCACCTCGGTCTGGCTGGCCTGCGCGGCGGCCTGCGCGCAGGAAAGGACCTTGTCGAACAGCACCTTGACCCGTTCCGGACTGCCTTCCCGCACGTAGTACGAGATCTGCGCGATCTCCGGTGTCACGTTCGGCGCGTCGCCGCCCTGGTTGATGACGTAGTGCAGCCGCCCCGAGGGCGCCAAGTGCTCCTCGCGCAGGAACTCCGTCATGGTGGCGAGCATGATCGCGGCGTCCAGGGCGCTCCTGTTGCCCAGCGGGATGCCGCCGTGCCCGGAGACGCCGAGGAAGGTGAAGGTCACCGCGGTCAGCGCGGAACTGGTGCCCCAACCGGTGGAGTTGGTGGTACCTGGATGCCAGTCCAGGAACGCGTCCAAGCCCTGGTAGACGCCTTCGCGCACCGCGTAGGCCTTGCCGATCAGCTGCTCTTCCGCCGTGGAGCCGAAGAACTTGATGGTGCCGCCGACGCCGTTGCGGCGCATGCCTTCGGCGGTGGCGACCGCGGCTGCGGCGGCCGCCGAACCTAGCGCGGCGTGTCCGCAGCCGTGCCCGGGGCCGTAGGACGGGGCGAACGGGTCGTGGTTGTAGACCAGCGGGTCGTGCTGACCGACGCCCTTGCGCTGGGAGAGTCCGGGCAGCGCGTCGTACTCGCCGCTGAACCCGAGCGTCGGTCCGTTGCCGCTGCGGAACGTCGCGACGAACGCGGTGGGGAAACCCGCGGTGCCCCACTCGATCTGGAATCCGTTGCGGCGCAGGAACTCCGCTTCGGCGATCGAGGAGTTCCACTCCCGCAGGGAGAGTTCGGCGTGTTCCCAGATCTCGTCGTTGAGGGCGGTGACCTCGGAGCCGTGGGCGTCGACCCACGACAGCGCGGTCCGCTTCGCCGGGGTGTCCTTGGCCAGGCCTTTCGGTGCGGCGTAGCCGGTTTCGGCGGTCTCGTCGGCGGCGGCGGCCATCGCCGGATCGGCCATCGCGGTCAGTCCCGCCGAGGTGATCCCCGCGGCGCCGAGGAGTTGGAGGACCTGTCGGCGGTTCAGGTCGCTTTGCGGGGCGGCATGTTCATGGTCACTGTGGTGCAAGTCGCACACTGCGCGCCTCCCGGGAGGACGGTGAGAGCGTTGCCCGGAAAGCATTCGGTTGAACGTTAGCCAAGGTCAAGAAGTTCAACCCGATCGGACGCGCGCCGAATGCCGGACGCGGGCCGGTGTCAATTCCGCGAGAAATGCTCGGCTCGGCCAGGTAAACGCGCATTTCCCGAGATTGCGCGACCGGTCATTCGGCGTTCGACCACGAGCGGGTGGACAGCACGAGCCGATAGCCGTCGGGATCGGCCAGGGTCACGCCCCAGGTGTCCCAGTACTCGCCCTGCGACACCCGTCGGCCGCCCGCTTCCACCAGCCGGTCGACCAGGGCTTGGTCGACCGGACCGGCCAGGTAGATCACCAGCAGGTCTTCCGCGCTCGGCTGCGGCGGCACCACTTGGTCTCCGCCGACCAGTTCGAGGTGCCAGGAAGCATCCCGCCAGCCCAGCATGAGCAGGTCGTGCTTGCCGGGGTTCCCGCTGGCCCGGAAGAGCACGTCCAAACCGAGTCCTGTGACGTAGAACCGCTCTGCGGCGGCCAGGTCCTTCGACGGCCGTGCGATGCGGATGTGGGCGGTCGGGTCGATCATCGAAGTGGGCCCCTCTCGTTCGGCATCCCATCATGAAACCTCCAGCGCGGTGGAGGTCAAGACATCGGGTAAAACCCGTCCACTGCGTCGGTTTTGGAGACTTTCGCTCCTGGCGCCCCACGGGATGACCAGACGGACGAAGCCCCCGGGCTCCGATCGGAGCGTGGGCCGCAGTGTGTCCCGGGGCGATCCAGTGTCCACTATGGATGATTGTCTTTGACGAACTCCGTTGCCAGGTCGGCGAAACTGCTGCACCTTCCTGTGTGGCTGACCAGGGTCGTACTTGGATCCGCCGAACCGGCCGTTTGCTCGGTGAGCCTCGGGAAGTCAGCGGAGTAACGGACAGAGGGATAAATAGGATTAACTCGTTCGAGTGATCAAGACGCGCTGCGCTGTGTTGTGTTCCTTCGCGACGGTGTGCGATCGCTGGCTGGATTCTTCAACAACAGGAACGACAAGATTGCGCCACGCCGCCCCTCCCTCCAGCCGGACGGTGTGCGCCAGTCAGATCGGAGTGACGTGGGCTGTTCCCACACCGAAGATTGCCCCCTCTTCCCGTACCTCAAGGCGAGCTTGCGCGCTTGGCGGGACTACTACTGCGACAGCGAGGACCGTTGGCTCGACTGCGCTCGTTACAAGGTGGCCCGCACCGGTCGGCCGGTGCCGATCACGCTGCTCCCGAACGGGAACAACGCGGCTTACCTGGCGATGGCCGCCGAGCAGTCCGGTGCGACCACGGCCGATCCCAGGCGGGCGCCTGGTCGCGTCCACCGGCCACGGCCCGAATCCGAGTCGCCCAGGACCACGGATCAGTTCGCCCCGGTAACGGCAGGGGAGCCGAAACCGCCGCCGGACGAGCGCAAGTCACCATCCGCACAGCTCCCGCAACTCCCGACGAGCCCATCGACCGAAGAGCAGCGGCGTTGGTGGACCCGATTGGCCAATTGGATGAGAGGTCCCGCATGAGCAACTACTGGCCCTGGTGGGCAGGCGCCGTCGGACTCGCCCTGCTCACCATCAACTACACCCTGATCGCTGATCGGTCCTTCGGAGTGTCCTCGGCCTGGGACCGGGTCTTGCACTGGCGCGCTGAACGCCGCCTCGAACGGGAGGAGGCCCGGTTCGCCGACGAACACGTCCTCGCTGACGCGTTGGCCGCGGCGACCGCCGAGCAGTTCGGAACCCGTCCCGCAACGCCCCCTCCGCCAGCCGCCGCGCCGCCGCGCGCCCAGGCCACTGGATCGTCGGTAGCCGAGGAGACCACGAGCGCGAGTTTGCGCCCGGCTCCCGTGTTCACGCAGGCCGCCCTGCTCCTGTCGGTCCTCGTCGGTGGTTGGGTCGCGGCCGTCACCACCGGCCGGTTCGAGCTCCGCTTCGACATGGGCGATGGTTTCCGCCAACTCGTCACCGACAACCCGAACACCATGATCGGTGTGCTGTTCGTGGGAGGCGTGCTCGTCGGTTTCGGCACGCGCCTCGCCGGGGGCTGCACCTCCGGCCACGGGCTCAGCGGCTGCGGTCGGCTGCGTCCGGTCAGCATCGTGGCGACCGCGGTCTTCTTCGGCACCGCCGTCATCGTTTCGTTCCTGCTTTGGAAGGTGATCTGATGCGTACCAGGGGTGCGGTTCTCGTTGCCAACATCATTACCGGGCTGGCCCTCGGCTACACCGTCACCAACATCGGGTTCGGCGACTACGCCGAACTGAACCGCATGTTCACCTTCCAGGACCTGCGCATGCTGTTCGCCTTCGCCGGCGCCGTCGCGATCATCGTGGTGGTCTTCGCGCTGGTGGGCGTCCGCCGCACGCCAGGGCGCATCCACGGCGGCGTGATCCCCGGCGCGATGCTGTTCGGTACTGGCTGGGCGATCTCGGGTGGCTGCCCGGCGATTCCGATCATCCAGGTCGCCAGCGGATACCTGCCCGCGTTCGTCACGATCGCCGGTGTCATGGTCGGCATCTGGCTTTGCCGCTGGGCCAATGCCAGGTTCTTCCAGCTCGACCGCGGGTCCTGCGGGCTGTAGCGGTACCGCGGCATGAACCGGGGACCGGTTCAGAAGCCGAGGACAACTCCGGTCTGCTGAACGACGAAGGCCCCGCACTCCCGATGGTGTGCGGGGCCTTCGTCGTAGTGAGTAGTGATTCGTCCCGGCGCGCATGGCGCGCAGAATCCACTACGGACGACCGCCTGCCACGAACTCCGCGAGGTCGGCGGACTGCTGCAACCGCGAGGGCTCGTGGACGTACATCATGTGCCCTGCCGGGTAGTAGCGGACCTCGATGTTCTCCCGCAGCTGTTCGGGAATCGGCAGCGCGGCCAACACGTGCTCGGCCGCGAAGTACGGCGTCGCGCCGTCGGTGTAGCCGCAGGCGACGTGGATCCGCAGGTGCGGGTTGGCCTGGATCGCCGCGCCGAGCTTGCCCACGACCGACACGCTCGCGTTCTCGAATTCCTTGTACGACCAGGGGTGCACTCGGCTGGACAGCATCTCGTAGGGCAGATCGTTGGTGTAGTCGAGCTCCCCGCGCACGTAGTGGTTGATCGCCGCGGCGTAGGCGCCGAAGATGCCGGAGATGCTCGGGTCGTTGGTGAACCGCTCCCCGGCGGCGTCCGGCTCCCAGCCGGTGAACCGGCCGTCCATCCGGCCGACCGTCAACCGCTGGTCGCGCAGCAGCTCGGTGAAGAACCGGACGTGCTCGATGCGCAGGTTGACGCGGTCGACGTAGTCCTCGGACAGCCCGGACAGCTCGGCGATCCGCGCAACGACGTCCGCCCGCTCCGCCGGGCTCAACCGCGCGCCGCGCGCCAGCGCCCACGGGTAGTCTTCGGCGGCGAACTTCTCGGCCTCGTCGAGGACTTCGCGCAGCGGTCGGTCGCCGTGCTTGCCGTGGTGGTGCGCGATCGCCGCGTAGGTCGGCAGGTAGAGCGCGTAGGGCAGGTCGTTGCCCTCGCTGAAATGGATCGTCCCCATGTCCAGCACCGACGAGATCAGCAGCAGGCCGTTCGGGTAGAGCCCGTACCGCGACTGGAGGTGCTCGGCGAGCGCGGCGGCGCGCAGCGTGCCGTAGGACTCCCCGGCCAGGTACTTCGGCGACATCCACCGGCCGTTGCGGGTGGTCCACAAGCGGATCACTTCGCTGATCGACTCGATGTCGCCCTGGTAGCCGTGGAAATTGCCCGGCGTGCCGCCCTCGACGGCCCGCGAGTACCCGGTGGACACCGGGTCGATGAACACCAGATCGCTGTGCTTCAGCAGGGTTTCCGGGTTGTCGGCCAGCCCGTAGGGCGGCGGCGCGAGGTCACCGGCATCACCGGAGATCACCCGCCGGGGGCCCAGCAGTCCGATGTGCAGCCACACGCTGGAGGACCCCGGACCACCGTTGAACGCGAACGTCACCGGCCGGGTACCGGGCTCGGCATCGGCCACGTAGGAGGTCAGGAACACCTCGGCCTTGGGCTTGTAACCGTCGAACTTGCCGTCGGTGTGAACCTCTTCGCGGAGCACGATTCGACCGGTCGTGGCGGTGTAGGCCAGCTCCGCACCGTCCACGTTGATCGTGTGATGAGTGCTGACCAGATCGTCCACCGGCTCGGCCGGGGTGGTGGATTCCTGCTTGGCGTCGTTGTCCTCGCTGGCTGCCATGCCGCCAACATTACGTGCCGTCGAACGGGTTTTCTGCCACTTTTTAGAGGTGTCCGACATCACCTCCAGGCTGGTCGCCGACCCGGTCGGCGACCCCGCCACCGCAGCGCCGAACGCATCCCGGCTCACCGATCTCGACGAACTGATCACCCGCTGCACCGCCTGTCCTCGGCTGGTGGCTTGGCGGGAGGAGGTCGCGCGGGTCAAGCGCACGGCCTACCGCGACGAGGACTACTGGGGCCGTCCGGTGCCCGGCTTCGGCCCGGCCGACGCGGCGATCGGCATCGTCGGGCTGGCCCCGGCCGCGCACGGCGGGAACCGGACCGGCCGGATGTTCAACGGTGATCGCTCCGGCGACGTGCTGTACCAGGCGCTCTACGACGTCGGGCTGGCCTCGCAGCCCGAGGCCCGCCACATCGGTGACGGTCTGACGTTGCGCCACACCAGGATCACCGCACCCGTCCGGTGCGCCCCACCGGCGAACAAACCGACGCCGACCGAACGCGACACCTGTCGGCCCTGGCTCGCCCGCGAGCTAGGCCTGCTGCGACCGACCCTGCGGGTGGTCGTGGTGCTCGGCGCGTTCGGCTGGCAGGCCCTGCTGCCGGTCCTGGCGGACACCGCCTGGCAGGTGCCCAAACCCCGCCCGAAGTTCGGCCACGAGGCGCACGCGGAACTCCCCGCCACCGACGGCGGAAGCCCCCTCCACCTCCTCGGCTGCTACCACGTCAGCCAGCAGAACACCTTCACGGGCAAGCTGACCCCGCAGATGCTGCGGGCGGTGCTGGAGCGGGCCAAGGTGCTGGCTGGGCTCGGTTGATCACCTACATAACGCTTGCCGTTATTAACTTGCTATGTTGCAGGGCTTGCGTGTTCCTCCCGGCAACCGGTTGAAGAAGCTGAATGGAGATCGAGTCGGCCAGTTTTTTCGGTACGTCCGAGAGGTTTTGGCTCAACCTCCAGTCGCGTTACGACCTGGAGCGGGAGAAGGATGTGCTCGCCGACACGCTGGCTCGCATTCAGCCGCCGTCAGCCTGACATGGCGCCAAGCACCACGAGCCGTGACGCGTGATCACTGCCTCTGAGGTCCGCCCTGACGTCAGCCTGGCAGTGAAGACGCAACCAGGATGGCCAGGTTTCCGTAAATCCGTTCACGCCGGCCAACAGAACACCTTTACGGGCAAAGTCACCCCACGATGCTGCGGGGAGTGCGGGAAGCACGCCGAGGAGCTGGCGGAGGTGTGACTCCCGAGCACGTCTGTTGAGGTTTGGTGGGCTCTGCCGAGCGGGGTTCACCCGTCGTGGATCACGTGGATCTCGCAACGGACCCCGCGTGCACGTGCCAGTCTGCGGTCTCCGGTCAACAGCGGACAATTCAGCAGCTCCGCTGTTGCGACGTAGGCGTCGTCGTATGCCGTGATGTTGCCCCGCAACTCCCACATTCGACCAACGAGCTGGGCTGGGTCGATCTTGTCGAGGGCGATTTCTTCCAGGGCAGTTACCGCTTCGTTGGCCCGTTCCAACGTGATCTTCCTTCCGAGCAGCCTGCCTCGGACCACGGACATGATCTCCACGAAGATGTGGTTGGGCGCGGCCCACTGGTCGTCTGCGGCCAGACTCTGGCGAGCCCTGTCTCCCACGATGCCGTCGTCGAGTAGTGCGTCGGCCAGTACCGATGCATCAACCACCAGCATTCAGCAGTCGCCCAGAGCTTGATCGCGCTGTTCTCGCACGGTCTTCAGGTCCGCCGCGGTTTCGCCTTCCGAAACCCGGCTCCCGTCCGAGCGCCCGCCGAACCTCGCCAAGACGGCCCGATTCTGCGACCGCCGTGCCTCAGCTTCGACCAGGGAGAGCAGGAGCGCCTGCAACGACTTCCCCTGGGCGCGTGCTCTGTCAACCAGCGTGTCCCGCACGTCCTCAGGCACATCCCGAATCTGCAAAGCGACCATGCATGTATTTTGCATGCATTCACGTCAGCCAGCGGAACACCTTCACCGGCAAGCTCGCCCCGGCCATGCTGCGGGGTGTGCTGGAGCACGCCAAGGAGCTGGCGGATGTGGAGTGCGCGCTACCGCGCTCAGAACTGAGGTAAGGGGAGTTGTCAGGTCTGCCGTTCACTACGACAGCTACACCGACGCGCGCGCACATCTGAAGGACCTCCTGGATGCGGCGGAGCGGGGAGGCGTCGCCACCGTTCGTCGTGAGTCGGCCAGAACGGCCGTTGTTGATGTTGAGCGGCTGCGCCACTTCCTCGTCTCACTCGTGCCTTCGCGCGCGCAAGTGGTTCCCGAGGCTGAGGGCTGGTCGGTATTCATCCCAGGGCTCCCGGTGGCCGCGGACGGAGCGACTTTCGATGAAGCGATCACCGAGATGATCGACGCGCTGCGCGAGTACGCCGACGACTGGCAGGAGCGCCTGCTTGATACCCCGAATCACCGCGAGAACTGGGGTTTGGTCCAGCTGATCAGCCTCAGCGATGACGATCAGCTGGCGGACTGGCTCGTCGGGTCAGCGCGATGAACTGGCCGCAGCTGACGCGCAAGGACCACGACACCTTCTGGCGGGTCGAGGAGTGGCGTCCGGTCCGCGATGCGCGCGGGCGAACCGGCACGCACGACGTCAGCTACGAACTCGGTCTGCCTGATGGGCGGATCTTGCGAACCCGGATCTCGCACCTGGCCGACCAGAGCAACTACCGCAGAAGCATGTGGAGCCACATCCTGCGCGATCAGCTCCAGGTCGAGGAGAGCGTTTTCTGGGCCTGTGTCCAGGACGGAGTAAAGCCGGATCGCGGCGCGCCTTCGGCACCGGCAGAGGCGTTGCCCGCAGACCTGGTGCACTTGTTGATCTCGCGTGTCGGTATCGAAGAGGCTCAGGTAGCGGGAATGAGCAAGGACGAGGCGGTGGCCCGCGTGCAGCGGTACTGGACCGAAGGCAGCTGACCCAGTCGGCTTCGACGCAATTCACCAGGCCTCGGCTGCTACCACGTCAGCCAGCAGGACACTGGCGAACTCGCCCCCGCGATGCTGCGGGCGGTGCTGGAGCGGGCGAAGGACCTGGGCAGGACTTAACGCGCGTGCCAGGGATTCACGAGTTCGATGCCTGTTTCTTCGAAATCCTTGGTGTTGCGAGTGGCCAGTGTTGCTCGGCGTGCACGGCAGATCGCTGCGATTTGAGCATCAGCGGCGCTGATGGGGCGACCGAGCTTCTCGCGTTCGCTGACCACGACGGCGTACTGGTCAGCGGCAGGCGCATCGAACGGCTCGACCCGTCCGTGGAAATCGTCGTTGACCAGCGCGTGAACCGCTGCGCTCAGCGACGTTTTCCGAGTTCCGTCGGGCAGTCGTGTCGCCCCGTACAGCAGTTCGGCGGCCGTGATCGCTGTCGTTGCGACCTCTGCTGCGGGGAGCGAGTCAAGCCACGCCATTACGTCGGCGTCTGGCGCTTGGCGGGTGACTTCGGACAGGACGTTGGTGTCGAGAATGATCACGAGTCGAGATCCGCCGCACGAGGAGGTTCGCTACGGGTGGGGAGTTCGAGTTCGGGCTCGCCGAGGCCCGCGAACCGGGCGTGGATGCGGCTTCCCAGGCCACGGGCGGGCTGCGGCGGTGCCACGGCGGCTTGCAGGATCGCCCGGACCTCGGCTTCCATCGAGTGCCCGTGTTGCGCTGCCTGGACCCGGAGCCGTGCGTGTGTCTCGTCGTCCAGACCGCGGATCGTCAAGGTCGACATCATGGCCACCCCCTCCGAGTGCTGTCATTGACTGCAATGCTAGCACCGTGAGTGGCTCAACGCACTCGCGGCGACGCACCTCCGTAAGACCGTTCAGGTCAGCCAACGGAACACCTTCACTGGCAAGCTCACCCCGCCGATGCTGCGTGACGTGTTGGAGCGGGCTGGGCTCGGTTGATCACCTGCATAACGCTTGCCGTTATTAACGTGCTACGTTAAGCTCATGCTGCGATCTTTCGCCGACAAGGAGACCGAGCGTGTGTGGCAGCGGCGTCGTTCTCGGGTCCTCGATCCGAACGTCCAGCGGGCGGCTCTGCGCAAACTCGCCATTCTCGATGCGGCGGAGACCGTGGAGGACTTGCGGGTTCCTCCCGGCAACCGGCTGGAGAAGCTGAACGGAGATCGGGCCGGTCAGTACAGTATTCGGATCAATCAGCAGTGGCGCATCTGCTTCGAGTGGACGCCTGCCGGGCCGATCGACGTCGAGATCGTGGACTACCACTGAGAGGGGGCGAAGATGTCTGATGAGTCAGTTATGCCTCCGGTTCATCCGGGAGAGGTTCTGGCTGAGGAGTACCTGGAACCTCTTGGTGTGACCCAGCATCGACTGGCGGTTGCGATCGGGGTTCCGCCTCGCCGTATCAACGAGATCGTGCACGGCAAGCGTGGAATCTCGGCTGACACCGCACTGCGGCTGGCGCGCTTTTTCGGTACGTCCGAGCGGTTTTGGCTCAACCTCCAGTCGCGTTACGACCTGGAGCGGGAGAAGGATGTGCTCGCCGACACGCTGGCTCGCATTCAGCCGCTGTCAGCCTGACATGGCGCCAAGCACCACGAGCCGTGTCGGATGCATTTGTTCTCGTTGCGCCGTTCATCTCCCCGTTGGCCCGGGAGCCTCTTGCCGAGGCAGGGATTGGGTGGTTCGACCGGACTGGCAACATGAGGTTGGCCTTGGACTGGCCGAGCATGCTCATCCAACGTTACGTGGCTGATCGCAGCCCGTTCTCGAACCCGGCGGATCGTCGGCTGAAGTCGCTGCGTGGGCCTGGGCTGCTCGGGTTGTACGCAGCCTGCTGGAAATAAAGCTGCCCGTAGAAGTGCGGGACTTGGCGATGCGGGCCGAGGTTGGCGTGGCAACCAGTGCCCGAGTGGTGGATCTTCTCGACAGGGAAGGGCTGGTCGAACGCGGTGTCGGAAAGGTGATCTCCGAGGTGAGAAGACGGACCCTCGTGCACAGGTGGACAGACGATTACGGCCTCACCACCTCGAACGAGGTTGAACGAGCGGTGGATCCGCGGGTTTGGCTCATGCTCTTGACGGGCTGAGGTCCAGTGAAGACCAATACGTCGTCACCGGTTCCGCCGCCGCACGTGCGTACCTGCCGGCAGATGTTCTGTCGGTCGCTCCATTGACGACGCTGGTTATTTTCGCGGATCAGCCAAGGAAACTGGCGCGGAAAATCGGTCTGAGAACGACGGACCGCGGCGCGAATGTCTTGCTGTTGCGGCCGTTCGACGATGCGCTCACAAAGGGAAGCCGGGTGGTGGGCGACATCAGGTATGCGGCCGCGCCACAAGTGGTCGCAGATCTGTTGACCGGCCCGGGCCGGTCAACGGGTGAAGCCGAACGGTTGATGAATCTCATGGCGGAAAAGACCAAAGGCGGACTGCGTGACCGAGCGAACGACCCCGCACGAGTGCGTCGTTGCACGATCAGTGCTGCTCGACGCGTTGACTGCTCAGTCCAGTGCGTCGAGGGCGGCGAGGATTTCGGCCGGTTCGGCGCGCACGGTGTAGTCGGTGTCCACGAACGCCCAGCGGATGATGCCGGTGCGGTCGATGACGTAGGTGGCGGGCAGTGGCAGCGTGCGGGCATGGCCCGAGTTGACGCGCTGGAGGTCGAAACCCAGCCGGTCGTACAGGGCGCCCAGCTCGTCGGACAGATCGAACGCGATTCCGTACTGCTTGGCGACATCTGAGCCGATGTCGCTGAGGACGTCGAAGGCGAGCTGCTGCTTTTCGGCCAGCGACAGGGACTCGTCGGGAACTTGCGGTGAGATGGCCACCAGGCGCGCCCCGCGGGCGGCGATGCTTTCGTGGTGCTCTTGGAGAGCGCGAAGGGCCAGGTTGCAGAACGGGCACCACGCGCCCCGATAGAAGGCCAGGACCACCGGCCCGTTGGCAAGCAGTTCCTCCAGCGCGATCTCCTGCCCGGCAGTAGCGGGAAGGGTGAAGTCCGGAGCCCGTTCACCGACGTTCACAGCCCGGTCGGCCAAACCGGATTCGGCGAGTTCCCGTGCCCCTTTCCGCATCGTCTCCAGTGCCTCCGCGGGGAGCACTAGGGGCGCGTTCTCGTGCAAGGCTCGCAGCTCGTCGTGCAGGCTCATCGTCTGGCCATCCTTTCCGGCGAATCTTGAAATGATTGTTCCAGGATCGCGGTGCGACAGTGTGAAGTCAAGGACTATCTTGGGACGGCCATTCCAGGAAGGCGGGAGCAAGTCATGCCCGACATCAAGCACTTCGACCCGGATGTGGCGCTGGAGCGGGTGGAACGGCTGTTCTGGGAGCGCGGTATGGAAACGGCGTCGATCCAGGAGATCACCGCCGCGACCGGGCTCAACCGCTCCAGCCTGTACGCCACCTTCGGCGACAAGCGCGAGCTGTACCTCGCGGCACTGCGCCGCTACCTGAGCCACCACGCGCAGCCCGCGTTCCGCGAACTCGCGCGGGACGACCGGGGCATACCGGCTATCCAGGACTTCTTCGCGGGACTGATCGACGTGCGCTGTTCGGGCGAGTACGCGGGATGGGGCTGCATGGTCGTCAACGCTCAAGTCAGTGGCGAGCGCAACGACCCCGCCGTCCGCGCCAAACTCGATGAGCACGACCAGTGGCTCCACGAGGCGCTGCGGACCGCGCTCGAATCGGCCCGTCGTCGCGGGCAATTGCCGGCCGACACTTCGACGGACGCGGCGGCGGACGCGCTTGTGCTGTTGGCCTATGGCGTGAACCTGCGTTCTCGTGCTGGGGCCGGTCCCGGCACGCTCCACCGCGCCGTCGCTGAGGTCCTGGCCTCGTTCGCCGCGGAACGGGCGGCCCCCGAGTGAATGGGAAAGCGTCGATACGGACACAGCTCCCGTTCCTGGAGCTTCGCCGGACTAGCGGATTCTCAGGCCAAGACTCTTCTCAAGCGCCGCCGCCTGCTCGGACGTGGTGAGAACCATGATGCTGTCGTAGACACGGTACTTCTCGCGTTCGAAGTCAACTAGGAGGAATGAACGGGGATCGTTGTCCGGGGCGAGCTTCTCGATGGCCTCGCAGGCTGCCATCTGGTCGTAGTACTCATCCGAAAAGTGTTCGGCCGAGATGGATACGGGCTGGCCGTTTCGTTCGAACTCCAGGACGTCGTCGCGGGATTCGCCGATGAATTCGCCTTCGTGCAGCCGGACGTTGGTGACGGTGACTGCGCCGTCTGTAAGTGCGGCTGCCCTGTCCAGGAGGCCTCCGTATCCGTCTTCCAGGTAGTCGATGTCGTCGGCGTGCACCGAGACCGCCGTGCCGAACATTTCGAGGGCGCATGCGACGTCGTAGGGCTTCAGTTCGCTGTGCGCGACGTCGGCGTATTCCGCAAGGACGGTCTGTGCCTTCTCCTGCGACACCATGCCGATTTCCTGAAGGACCACTGCCACCCGGCCGTAGGTAATCGATGAAGTGTTCGACATGGTGTCATCTTGTCAGGAGGGGGACGGCCTCGTGGCCACATCCGAGCAATCACCTTGCCCGACAAGGGATACTCGGCCCGCAAAACCGTTCGCGTCAGCCACCAGACCACCTTCGCCGGCAAGTCGAATGTTGCTGACGCCCGAGTCGTCGGCGATGTTCGTGGGCCAACACCTGCCTCGGCGGAGGCTAGCTGGCTTCCGCGACACCAATCATGGTGGTGAGGATGGTCGCCACTTGCTTGGACTCGCCCCCGGAGACGGCATAGGCGTCGCCCCGGCAGACAGTGAGGTTTCGGCCAGGACGGACGACCTCGCCACGCGCCTGCAGGTAATCGCCGACCGCGGGGGCGAGCAGATTGACCTTGAGCTCCACGGTTAACACGCGCATCCCTGGCGCCATGAGCGTGAACGCCGAGTAGCCGCACGCGCTATCGAGGATGGCGATGCCAACCCCGGCGTGGAAGAACTCGTCCTGCTGGGTCAGGCCCG
This sequence comes from Saccharopolyspora antiqui, assembly GCF_052246905.1. Classification (NCBI taxonomy): domain Bacteria; kingdom Bacillati; phylum Actinomycetota; class Actinomycetes; order Pseudonocardiales; family Pseudonocardiaceae; genus Saccharopolyspora; species Saccharopolyspora antiqui. The sequence goes on along the minus strand of NZ_JBQQBO010000021.1, from coordinate 89,139 downwards.
GCGAGAACGGCACTTCGATCTCGACCGCGCCCGGCTTGATGCTTCGAAGCTCAGCGGCAAACGTAGCCATCAGGCCCTGCCGAGCGAAGCTCTCCCGCACTCGCTGCTCGTAGTCGGGATCACGAGGTTCGAAAGCAGAACTCATCGCCGAAGAGTAGCTCCGAACATTGCAACTGGACCTTGCCGCCCCGAATCCTCGTCCTCGGCGTTCGAACGACCAAGACGGTAACGACTCGTGCGGCACGCAAGGTCGGATTTCGGCCCTTGCCGAGTTCACCGTGGTGGTCGTTGGGTGAGCTCGGCGAGTCTGGTGGCGTGTCCGGGTAGGTGTTGCGTGGCGCGCAGGCGAATCAGTTCGCTCCAGGGGAGTTCCTGGTCCGCGGCCGGTTGGCCGTCCCGGTCGACCAGGCGGACCCGTACCGGGTGGTGGGCGGCGTGTTCGGGAACGGCCTGGACCGCGGCGGTGAACTCGGCGGCGTTGTGGCGCACCAGGTCGATTCGTTCCTGGTGGGTGGTGGTGTTGATCAGCGCCTCGACGGTCGCGGAGTCCATGGCTTCGCGGTTGTCGACGACAGCGGGGATGCCGCTGAGCACATCGCGTGCTGTGGCGGCGAGGATGCGGTCGCTGAGCGCGAGGTGGGCCATCGTCCAGTCGATCAACGATCGAGCGTCTGCGGACAATCGAGTCGAGTCGGTCGCTTCGGCATTGCGGATCAGGTCGCGGTAGGCGGCGTCGAGGCCAGTGGTGTCCATGAGATCTCCACGTGCTGATCAGTTGGCGTTGGTGGTTCGGGGTTGGTCGCGGTGGCGTGCGAGGACGACCAGCACCACCAGGCACAGCAGGGCGACGAGGGCGGCGGAGTACTGCACGGCCGGAAGCAGGCCCAGCGAGGTGGCGAGGAAACCGACACCGATCACGGGCAGCCCGACGCCCAGGTAGATGGCGACGTAGAAGCTGGACACCACGTCGGCGTGGCGACCGGCCGGCGCGGCCTGGTTGACCGCGGTGAGTCCGCCGAGGAACGCCAGCCCCTGTCCGACCCCGGCGATGACGGTCGCGGCCAGCAGCAGCGTCAGCGAGCCCAGGCCGCCCGCTACCGCGAGCAGCACCAAACCCGCCGCCAGCAGCGGAAGTCCGATGACTTCGAGGTTTCGCGCGGGTTTGCCGTAGCCGACGAGCTGGGCCACCGCGGATCTGGCCAGCAGCAACGCCACCGCGGCGCCACCGAGCAGCAGGTTGTCGCTTCCGGACAGCGTGGCGACGTAGGTCGGGATGAGGGTGAGGAACAGTCCGATCACGGCGAAAGCGAGGAAACTGGCCGTCCCGCTGGTCGCGAAGACGCCCCGAACAGCGGGCGGTAGTTGGGGACGACGCGGCCTCCATCGAGTAGCCGGGCGTCCCGTCGGCAGGGTGGCGATCGCCGCCGCGCCTGGCACGAGCAACGCGATCTCCACGACGAACGGCAGAACGTGGGGGGCCGGCGCGTATTGGGCGAGCAGACCGGCCAGCACCGGGCCCAGTCCGAGCCCGCCCACGGAGGCCACTGTGGACACCAGTGCCGAGGTCGACGTGGGCGGTCTTGTCGCCCGCGACGCTGAGCGAAGCCACGTCTCTGGACCGGCCGGTTACCGGCGTCCGAGGAATAGCGGCAGGTGGGCTTGGTCACAGGCGGTGAATGCCATCGCACGTTCGTGGTTCAAGGTGCGGCGACCTGGGCTGATCGAAAGAAGACCCATGGATTCGGGCATTCGGGCGCAAGATTCGGTAGGCTGGCGAGAACCAGCCATCATGACACCTCGGTGACATCATTGTGATGTCACCGCTCGGCACCCCGAATGGGCGTGCACCAGACGCGTTCGACCGTGCACGGCGTGTTGATCGTGATCGATCCCACCAGCGACTGGCGTCACATTAGGGGGGGTCAGCGCAGCGCGAACACGGACCGTGATGCGACCATGAGCGCATGGCTGGTAAATCCGATCCCACGCGGATTCTCATCCTCGGCGGCGGTTACGTCGGCATGTACACGGCACTTCAGCTGCAGAAGAAGCTGGGGCGCCGGGAGGCCTCCGTGACGGTCGTCGATCCTCAGCCGCACATGACCTACCAACCCTTCCTACCGGAAGCGGCCGCGGGTTCGGTGGAACCCCGCCACGTGGTAGCGCCACTGCGACGAGTGTTGAAGCGGTGCCATGTGATCACCGCAGCTGTCACCGAGATCAAGCACGACGAGAAGCTCGTCACCGTCGAGAACCCGCAGTCCGGTCCCGAAACCCTCGCCTACGACGTGCTGGTCGTGGCGCTCGGCTCGGTTTCCCGACTGCTCCCGATCCCCGGCCTCGCCGAGAAGGGCATCGGGCTCAAGACCGTCGGCGAAGCGACCTACCTGCGCAACCACGTGCTGGCCAAGATGGACGCCGCGGCCAACACCGACGACGAGGCGCTGCGCAAGCGGCTGCTGACCTTCACCTTCGTCGGCGGCGGGTTCGCCGGTGTCGAGGCGCTCGCCGAGTTGGAGGACATGGCCCGCTACGCGAGCCGCGACTACCCGACCGTCGAGCCCGACGACATGTCCTGGGTGCTCGTCGAGGCCGCGGGCCGGGTGATGCCCGAGGTCAGCGAGAAGATGGGCGTCTACGTCGTCAAGGCGCTCGAAGAGCGCGGCATCAGGGTCTACCTGAACACCTTCCTGAAGTCCGTCGAGGACGGCCACGCCGTGCTCTCGGACGGCACCGAGTTCGACACCGACACCCTGGTGTGGAACGCGGGCGTCAAGGCCAACCCGGTGGTGAAGAACAGCGATCTGCCGCTGGACGAGCGCGGCCGGGTGAAGGCCACCGCGCACCTGCAGGTCGAGGGCCTGCCGGAGGTGTGGGCGGCCGGTGACTGCGCCGCGGTCCCGGACCTGTCCAAGACCGACGAGACCCCCGGCGCCACCTGCGCGCCCTCCGCGCAGCACGCGGTGCGGCAGGCCAACCAGCTGGCCAGGAACCTGCTGGCCGCACTGCGCGGCAGGCAGACCAAGGAGTACCGGCACGCCTACGCGGGTTCGGTCGCCGGCTTGGGGCTGTACAAGGGCGTCGCCGACGTCTACGGCTTCAAGGCCAAGGGCTTCATCGCCTGGTTCATGCACCGCACCTACCACGTGAGCCGGATGCCCACCTTCAACCGCAAGTTGCGCATCATCATCGACTGGACGCTGGCGTTCCTGTTCAAGCGCGAAGCGGTGTCGATGGGGCAGATCGAGAACCCGCGGGCCGCCTTCGAGCGGGCCGCCGCGAGCTGACCCGGCACTACACCGGGCAACACACCGGGGCAACTCGCAGCGACGAAGCCGCGTGCCAAACCCGGCACGCGGCTGGCCCATATCCGACGCCGTGCTCCGTGCGGGCTATGCGGAGGACGACTATCCTTGACAATCCGTAGCGGGAAATCGAAGACTGTGTCAGGGTCTTCACCTGAAAGGATGCGTCGTACGGGGGAAGGGGTGAATCCCTTGACGCTGAAGGAGCTCGCTGCGCTGCTGCGTAGCGGCGCAGTCGAGGAAGGTCCGCTCGCTGATTTCGCGGTGGACTACCAAGAGGCATCTCGGGTTTTCCGGAAGAAGGACGACTGACCATGGACTCGGCCGAGGGGCGGCCCGCTGACCTCGGGAAACCGTTCGGGCCGTCGCTCCGGCCCACGCCGATGCTGCTGCAGGGCCAGGACTACTTCTTCCGATCGCCGGACACCTCGCTGGACTTCCAGGAGCGGATGTTCCAGGCGAACCTGGTCGCCGATGAGCCGGGCGATCCCGTGCCGTGCGTGCTGGTGCTCGCCCGCGCCGCCGACATGGAGATGAACGAGCTCTCGCTGGCGCTGGCCGAGCACGACATCCGCATGGTGCGCATCGACGCCGACCGCTGCCAGGACCTCGCACTCACCATCTACACCGACACGCCGCTGATCGAGTTCCAGCACTGGCTGCTGCGGCCGTTGCTGGTGTGGCGGCGGCACTTCGACATCACCGCCCTACCGGTCGACCCGACAACGGTGCACGGCGCCTACGTTCGCGAGCAGTGGCACGCGGTGGCCAACTGGCTGGCCTGCCGCGATGACTGGGAGCAGGTCAACTCGGTGCGCATCAGCGAGCACCTCGATCGGCTGACGCAGCTGCAGGGCGCCGCATCCGTCGGCCTGCGCGTGCCGCGGACCGCGGTGACCACGATGCCCGGACGAAGCCGCCCAGGCGGCGGCCGGTGCATCGTCAAGACGGCCGGACACCACCTGCTCGAACCCGAACCCGGCGCGCTGCGCGGGCTGTTCCCGCAGCCGCTGGACATCCGGCGCACTGTCGAGGCGCGCGAACCGGCCCCGGTGCTCGTCCAGCAGTACCTCGACGCCGACCAGGAGTTGCGCGTGTTCGTGGTCGGCGACCGGGCGATCGGCTACCGGGTGCAGAAGCTGGACCCGGCGCAGCTGTGGGTCGACCCGGAATCCGTCGTCGTGGAGCCCGCCGAACTACCCGCGGACTTGGTCGAACAGCTGCTGGAGCTGTGCCGACAATGGCGGTTGGACGTCGCTGGCTTCGACTTATTGGGCGTCGGCGACGACTGGGTCTTCCTGGAAGTGAACGTCAACTGCGACTGGCGCTGGTTCGAACACCGCGCCAACTGCACGGAAGTGTCGACCGCGGTGCACGCCTGGGTGCGCAACCGCTTCGAGACGCTCTCCGCGTCAGCGCCAGGCGGGTGGGGCTGTTGGTGACCGCGCGATCAACACGGCGCTGCGGCACCGTATGGAGGACCTGCGGAACCGAGAGCAGCGCTGGTGCGTCATAAACAGTGCGGTCGGCGCCACGCCGAGGAGCGGACAGCTGACCAGCCCCCGTAGCCCAACTGGCAGAGGCAGACGACTTAAAATCGTCCAAGTGTCGGTTCGAACCCGACCGGGGGCACTCATCCTCCCAGGTCAGAGGCGTCTTTGATGGTGTCCTGGCGAGACGAGTTCCGGCTTGCCATGCTTTTCGGCGAGCGAGGAAGTCCGAACAATGCCTCGGCCACCTCTCCAGATCGGCTCACGGCTGCCGCAGTCACCGTGCCAATTCTGAAGGATCGCTTCCCCCAGTTCTCCTCGGTTCCGTGTTGCGCCTCGAAGCTGGCGAACGTCAACAGGGTGGACAGCGCGTCGGTGTGAGCACCATGGCGTTTCCGGATCAGGTGGTCTTGGGGGCGGCGCGCATGAAGACGTACACGCACGGAGTGCCGTTGGCCAGCGTGGCGAACACCACCGGGCTGTAGGCCTCGCCGCCAAGGTTGAAAGGTGCGGCGAAGACCGTCGGTGATATCGGCACCAGGCCCGTCTCCAGCGGCGGGTGCAGGTCTTTGAGGCCATCGACGAACTCGTAGCGGATCCGCGCGCTGCCGTCCTCCTGGCTGATGGTCGTGGTGACTCCGGCGCGCCGGTAGCTGCCCAGCAGCGGTGTCAGGTCCACCTCGGGCGGGTTCGTCGGCGGGGCGAACGGGGATGGCATGCGTGCCCCGGTCAGCTCGGCCAGCAGTTCCCGGAACAGGTCGGCGTTTGCATCACCAGGGTGGCGGTGTAGGGCTTGGCGAGTGACCCGGCCAGGAACACCGAGTCGGTGGTGGCGGGCACCCCGGTCCCCCGGTGCAGCACGCCGCTGGCCAGCTCGGCCTGTCACGAAGAGTCCTGCGCTCGCGGGGAACTTCTCGGGGATCAGGCGGCGTCGGGCTCGCGGTCGCTGCGACGTGGCGGGACGGCGAGCAGCCGACGGAAATGGTCTGGTGGGTGGGGTTCCCCGACCGGATGATCGTCGACCTCGATCCAGGCGTGCGCGGTGAAGGGGTGGGTGCGGACTCCCGTGCACCAGGTCGGCCACACGCCCCGAGCACGGCACAGCAGGGCGGCCGCGATGGAGCGTTGCAGGCAGCCCTGCCCGGCGCAGCGGAGACTGACCGACACCACGGCGTCGCGGGCGGCGAGAGCCTGCGCGGCGGTGGCGGGGTGGGCACCCCGGCGGGCGAATTCGAGCACGGCCCGAATGCGGATCGGGCGAGTTCCCGCCAGTACCCGTGCGATGGCGACCGCGACCAGTGGCAGGACGCGTCGGTGCGGGGGCAGGCGCTTCCGCTCGGGCAGGGCGACCGGCATGCTCATGGCGTCGCCACCAGGTGGGCGGCTCGCAGTTGTTGCACCACGGCGCGGACATCGCGGACGGCGCGGTCGGCGTCGAGGCGGTAGCGCTCGGCGAGGTCGGCGGCGATCTGGTCTGTCTCCTGGCCGTCGAGCAGGCGGCGGAGGATCGCGGCGCCGGTCGTGTTGAGCTGCCAATACCGGCCGGTGCGTTGGTGCAGCAGGACGATGCCGTCGTCGGTGTCGGTGGTGGCGACGTCAGGATGCAGACGCAGCATTCGTGCTCCTCGGAGGTGTCGGCCGGGTGGCCTCGCGCAGCCAGGTCTCGCAGCCCAGCAGGCGTTCCAGCGCGATGATCGTGGTGTTGTCGGCCTGGGGTGCCAGCAGTTCCGCGCGCACCGCGTCGGGGTCGATCAGTCCACGTGCGGCCAGCGCGGAGTCGGCTAGGACGTCCAGCACCGCGGGGAGGTTGCGGCGCAGTCCGACGCGGACGTCTTCCCCGAATTCGCCTTTGGTGGACCGGTCCAGCACCCGGTCGGGCGCGATGCCGCGCATCGCGTCCGCCAGCAGCGGCTTGTAGCGCCAGGGGGTGGTGCGTTCGTGCGGTCGCACCGCTAGCGCGGCCTCGATCACCCGGTCGTCGAAGAACGGCATGTCCAGCTCGACGCCGGACTCGGCGAACAGGCGGGCGCGCTGGGCGTAGGCCGGGGCGCTGCCGCGCAGGGCGAGCACGGCCTGGTGCTGTCCGCGGTCACCGGCCAGTGGCACCGCACGCTCGGCCGCTTCGCGCAGCGCCGCCCGGGCGGCGCTGGACGCCGCGGGGGTCACCCAGTCCTGGGCGCGCAACGACTGGAGTCCCCAGTCCAGCGCGGGCAGGCGCAGCGACGTGGAACCTTCCGTCAACCGGTCGGCCTGGTCGAGCCACCAGGCGGCCATGTCATCGCCGCGCAGCATCCCGGCGACCGTGTCGGCCAACGGCCAGCGTTTCAGGGCCCGGTAGCCGCGCACGTGCCGGATCGCCGTGAGTGGGCGCCGACGCAGCAAGCCGTGCAGGTATCCCGGAAAGTTGGTGAACAGCTCATCGCCGCCGTCGCCGGAGATGTGCCGCCGCGATCCCGCTGCGGCGAGCAGGTGTGCGGTGAACCGGGTTCGCGCGGCCGTGCGGCTGAACAGGTAAGGCTCGGCGAGCCCGGTCGGCGCGGCGGGATCGCTGAAGATCGTCGGCAGGTCGCCCTGCGCGATGGTGAGGTGCTCCGCGCGGGGCAGTCGGCTGGCGGCGTGCGAGGTGAAGACGGCGTCGTCGTTGGCCGACTCGGCCTCACCCCAATGCAGCGTGAGCAGTTCGGGGGTGTCCCGGGCGGCGAGAAAGCACAGCGAGGTGGAGTCCATTCCGCCGGACAGGTCCGCGCTCAACCGGCCATCGCCCCGGTGACGCCCGGAAAGCGCCGTGTCCAACGCTTCCCGCAGCGCCGCGGCGCCGGCCGCCAACGGCAGCTCCGGCGCGGGCGGCCACCACGACCGGACCTCCCGAGTTCCCGCCGGTTCGATGATCAGGTGATGGTCGGCGGGCAATACCGACACGGTCGACCACACGCTTCGCTCACCCAGCGGAGGCGGCACCGGGCCGCAGGCCATCCGCACCGCGAGCACCTGTTCGTCCACGCTCGCATCGCTCATCGCAGCCAGCACGTCGGCCCGGTCGCCCGCCACCGGTACCCGGTCCACCCTGGCGGAGAACACCTGGCGCAGGCCACTGGCACTGCCCTGTACCCGAATCCGGTCGTCCACCGCGGCCACCAGGTGGAAACTGCCTGGCAGACCGCGAGCCAGAACGTCCACATCGGACAATTCCCGAACCCGTGCGGCGAGGTCGCGCAGGCGAGCGGTGGTGACCGGGCACACGCCGATCACCACCACCCGCACCGGGCCCGTCGACGCCAGGACGCACTCCTCAGGCGCCCACTCGCCCACCAGCCACGGACGTCCCGAGAAGTGCTGGACGACCCGCGGTGCCTGGAAGGGAGCCTTTCGGAGGGCGGCCTGTGCTTCCGCCGTGTCAGGCAGGACGACGAACCCGGCAGACATCGACGGATCAGGCGAAGTACGCCGTGGTGTCCCAGTTGCCCCCGTAGGGGAAACCGAGCGTGTCCTCGGAGAACTCGCCAACCGCCATCAGCACCGGGGGCTCGTAGACCTCGGTGCGGGTCTGCTCGTCCATTCGGATCTCCTTCTTGCCGAACACGGACAAAACGCCCAAAAGCTACAACAATTCCCAAAGGGAGCATGCCCCCAATCGGATGACATACGGGCGAGATGTCGGGCGGCCATCGGACCGAGATGAGGGTCGGTTCCGGGCCCCTGGTGCTGACGGCCCAGGTGGTGTGATCGGTCAACGCCGCGACCGGCCGCGGTCGCGCGGCAACCGAACGGTGCGCAACGCCACCTCGGGACGCATCGGTCATCGGCCCCCACGCGGCGCCGCTGCTTCGACGCGCACCGGGTGCGTCAGCACCGAATCGTGGAGATAGCCCAGTTCGTTCCAGGAACTGGACTCCGGTTGCGTGTTGCCCTGGTCGTCGGTGGCGCGCACCTGGAGGGTGTGTTCGCCGGGCTCCGGATTCCAGCCGAACTGCCAGCGCACCCACACCCCCGGCGTCACCGGTGAAGTGATCAGCGCGTCCTGCCAGCGACCGTCGTCGATTCGGTACTGGACCCTCGCGACCCGGTTCTCTCCCGCGAACGCTCGTCCTCGGATCGTCTGCGGTTCCGGACGCAGCCGCGCTGGCCAGGGCAGCTCCACCAGGCTCGTCACGGGGAGCGCGGTGATCGCCGCGCCCAGTGCGGGCCCGTCCGCGGGGAAGTCCGGTCCGATCAGCACGTAGTCGGCGGTGTTCCAGGGCACGTGCAGGGCGTCTTCCGAGACTTCGATCCGGCCCAGCCACTTGATGCTGGCCGCACCCAGCCACCCGGACACCACGAGGCGGGCCGGGAATCCGTGATCGGCCGGGAGCACCTCCCCGTTCATGGCCAGCGCGACCACGGTGTCGTCGGCCCACGCCTTGGCCAGCGACATCGGTCGGCGGGCCCGGATCTCGTCGAGCCCTTCCGGCATGACCTCGCGTGCACCGGGTGTGGTTCCGGCCGCTTCGAGCAGGTCGCGCAGCCGGACGCCGGTCCACTCGGCGGTGCTGATCGCGCCGCGCCCCCATTGGGTGCCGGTGAACCGCCGCCCGATTTCCGCCCCGAACAGCACACGGCGGTTACCCGCGCACTCGATCGTGCGCACCACGGAAACCAGCGGAAACCGGTTCCACAGGTCGTTGTAGGTGTAGGCGATCGGTTCGCGTACCCCGTTGCCCTCGACCTGAAGCGTCCACGTTGTCGCGTCCACGCGTGGCGTGGGCGCGTGGCTGCGGATGAAGAAGCGATCGTTCGGGGTGAGATGGCCCGGCATGCGGTCCGGCCGGGTCCCGTAGTCCAGGCCGGTGCCAGCATCCTCCATCAGCTCCGCGGGGGTGGCTTTGACGACCTTGCGGTACGTCTCGGAAGTAGGTGCCGTGGTGGTCGGCGCGCTCGTAGATCCGGTCATAGGGCCACTTTGTGCTTGTCATCCAGAACCCAGTAGACGCCAATCCTCGATGGATCCAGAACTTGGGCTTATGGCTTGGGGACTGTCTTGGCGCGTCGTCACCGCCCGCTTCGCGGGTGGCGTCGGTACCCGGGCGGCCGTCAGACGGGGTTGCGCAGCGCGATGGCCAGCAAGTCACGCGCTGGGCCCCGCACATCGTGCCCGGTCGGCCAGATCGCGCGGAGCCGCCGGGTGAGATCCAGGCCGGGCACCTCCAGTCGCACCAGCGTCCCGGCGGCCAGCTCCGCCGCGACCGCGCGCACGCTGAGCACCGCGGGTCCGATTCCGCCCATCGCGGCCGCCTTGATCGCCGTGGTCGACGACACCTCCAGCACCGGAGCGGCCAAGTCGGTGTCGAGTTGTTCGCGCACCGCCCGTTCCCACGCCTGCCGCGTGCCGGAGCCCGTTTCCCGGCTGACCAGCGGCGTCGTGGCCAGCTCCGTGGCACGCACGCGGCGCCGCCGCGCCCACTCGTGGGATGGCGCGGCCACCACCGCCAGCTCGTCGCGCGCGACTTCACGGGCCTGCACGCCCGCGGGCACCTCGGGTCCTTCGATGAACCCGATCTCGGCCTCCCCGGCGAGCACCTGCGCGGCGACCTCGGTGGAGTTCCCGCAACTGAGCGCGGTCACCGTGTCGGGGTCGGTCGCCCGCAGCGCGATCAACCAGCGGGGCAACAGGTATTCGGCGACGGTGAGACTGGCCGCGATGCGCAGGTGCGTGTGCCGGTCCACCCGCAGGGCCGCGATCCCCGCTTCGAGATCGGCGGCCCGGTCCACCACCGGCTGAACCCAACCCGCCACCAGCTCACCCACGGTCGTCAGCCGCGCACCACGTGCCTCCCGCTTCAGCAGGCGAACGCCGAGCTCGTGCTCCAGGTGCCGCAACCGCGCGCTCGCCGCGGGCTGCGACATCCGGTGGGCCGCCGCCGCGCGCCCGATGCTCCCCAGCTCCGCCACGCTCAACAGCAGGTCGAAGCTGGTCAGATCCCTGACGCGCGGGGGCAGCGGCATAGGCACAGTTTATGTGTCGTGCACAGCCACTCACCGCGCTCACGAAACGACGGGCCTCGCGTGCCGCGGCAGTGGCGGAGCGCCGGGGCTCACCGGGGGAAGGGATGCGTCCGACTAGGGCGAACCACGCTCAACAGCGGCGTGCGGTCAGCGGGTTGTGATGGGCCAAGCGCTGGTTGGGTGTGGTTCACGTGCGGCCGTAGAGCGGTTTCTGCTTCGCGGGTGGCGCCTCGGGCGTGACCGCGGGTTGTGGGCCCGGCTCCATCACTTCCCGGCCTCGGGCGTCGACGACCTTGGTGAACAGGTGCTGTGCCGCTCCGAAGATGACGGCCCAGCCGATGATCTGCGCCGACGAATCGAGGGACGTCAACCCGGGTACGAAATCGCCGCGCATGAGCAGGAGCCCGAGCACGGCCGTCAGCGCACCGGCGGGAAGCTTGAGGCACGCCAGCGCGAGCGGCACGTTGGACGCGGTCGGGCTGCCCCTGAGCTGGTGCAGCGTCGCGGCAGCAGTCACCGCCGCCGCGAGGAACCCGACCGCTTCGACGACGACGTAGTCGCCCCACGACGCGGCGGCCTCGAAGCTCTGGTCCAGATTCCCATTTTCGGCGAACCGGCCCTCGCCAAGAGGGCACACGACTATTGGCCTCAGGGGCGGCTGGACTACCAGTGCTGCTGACCGCACGTTGGGGGTGGGACCGAAGCAGATCGGCAGCAGTGTCCGATCGATGGCAGTGACGATCGCGATCGTGACGGCCACGCACAGCAGCCCAACGGCCCAACACCACACGAGTTGCGAGAAACTGCGTTCGCGGACGATCTCGCGCTGCTGAGCCCGGTACGCCTCGCGCACGGCATCGATCACGGTCTGTCGCTGCGATTGGGTGAGCCGCCCGCCCTCGGAAGTCCGGAAGATCCTCTCGACGGACAACCGGCGCCTGTCCTCGGACGGCAGGTTCTCCTCGATCAGCATCAGGAGGTCGGGCAGCATGCCGTGCAGATCTTCGAGCGAGACCATCCGAAGCACGAGGACGTGCGCCGCGTGGATGTGGGCGAGCGCGCTGTCCACGCCGTGCGCCCGCCGCGGCCACAGCGTGCCGCCGACGTCGCGCTGCGCGCGTTCGAGATGTTCCCGCGCACTTGCCGCCAACTTCTCGGTGCACAGCTCGCTCGGTGCGGAGCAGCTCTCGGCCCAGTCCACGAGTGCCCTCAGCTCCTTGATGCGGGCGAGCGCTCTGAACTTCCAAGGCCATCGCCAGTCTGCCCGCCTTCGCGCAACGGCGACCTGACCGGTGTTTCGAGCGGCGGGCACGGCTCTCACCTGCCCAGCGATCGAGCGGCCGAGACCGCGGCCCACGCCACCTCCGGGTGCCGGATGTCGCTGTGCGCCTGGGCGAACCGGGACAGGTTGCGCTTGATGACGTCGTTGGCGTCCAGGCGGTAGAACACGCCGGGCTGGAACCCGTAGTCCGTGCCCTGTCCGGCCATCGTGACGGTCTTGGCGTCGCTTTGCTGGTAGCCGTCGTAGCCCATCGCTCCCCAGCGGTAGTTGATCCGGTCCAGCAACTCGGCGTCCTGCCAGGCCAGCCTGCTGGCGTTGGGATACCACCAGCCGACCGCCCGGTCGGCTTCACTGAACGTGCACACCAGTGGGCCGTCGACCCGGTCGGCGCAATCGGCCAGTGCGCCGGCGCCGTCGCGCACCGGAGCCCGCGATGCGAACGCGAAGTGGCTGAAAGCGCCCTGCACCAGGTACAGGGATTTCACCGGGCTGTTCGCACCACGCCACTGCGCCGGGAGGCCCTTGAGGGCGAACGAGACGAGCCGGGCGCCGAAGCTGTGGCCGAGCAGATGCCCGCGCACCCCGGGGATGGTGTGCGCCACCTGTCCGAGCAGCGAGCCGAGGCCGTCGCGGCCGACCACCCCGGCGCGTTCCTTCATCTCGTAATAACTGAGGACCCGCAACGCCTCTCGCGCTCCCTGCCACATCCGACCGAACGGATTGAGCGGCTGCGCACTTCCACCGTCCACGGGTGCGAGTGCGGCCATCGCGTCGAACACCCGTCCCGGTGGCGCGCTCAGCGCCGCTGCTTCTCCGCCGTCTTCCGGGGCACCGCTGGAGGTGGTCACGAGTCCTTTCGCCAGGCGGAGGAACTCCAACAGCCGGTCCCGGTCCTGCGGTTGCCGGTCGAGCAGTTGGCAGATGTGCTCCACCTGCTCCTCCTGGTTCGGAAAGGCGGGAGCCAGCGCCTTCGCGAGGTCGGCACCCGAGGACATCCCCCCGGCGAGATGCGGGGACGCCAGTGCCCCGAGGACCTGGGGCGCCGATGATCGCGGGACCGGCGGACCGATGTCGGCGGGCGAATCTTCCGGGAACAGCAACGCGGGCCACAGCACGCCGACGAACCCCGTGTTCGCCCGCTGCGCCGTCGAGAGCATCCCCGCGATGAGCCCGAACATCGCCGAGTACAGCTCACGTGCTCCGTCGAAGGAGCTGTTCCAGCCGTGGCTGAAGACGAAAAGCTCCCGCAGCCCCGCGGTTGCGATGGTCTCGGGCAGATTCCCGCCCCGGCGGAGCACGCCCTTCGCGTCGAACTCGACCTCCCAGTACGGCACACCGCCGATCTGTGACTCCATCTCTCCTCCCCAGAGTCCACACCCGGCTTACCGCTCCCATCCCCGACCGCACGCCGTAGACCCGGTGCGGCTAGCGGTCCGTCGGTACGGCGATTTCGCCGTCCTCACGCATCAGCCGGTCCAGCACCTCATCCGGCATCCACACCCGGTGCGGGTATTCGGTGCCCCACGAGTTCAGGATTGGTACGGCGCTGAGCTCGTCCGCGCTGGTGTTGCCGAGTACGGCGTGCACCTCGTCAACCGACTGCGCCCAGCGGAACACCTTGATGCCGTCGTCCGAGTCGGCGACGTAGTCGGCTCGCTCGATGTGGTCGTCGTTGGCGAAGGAGTCCGCCCAGTCGACGTGCCCCGCCGAGGCCAAGACCTCGGCCGCCGCGCGGCAGGACGTTCCGTTGGAGTCGCCCGGCTCGGTGTCCGGCCACTGATCGTGGTCCTTGGCCCGATCCCACAACCACCGGGCCGTGTACAACTCGTCGTTGAGGATCGTCATGCACCGGGACCAGGCGAATCCGACGCAGGCTCCCTCGTGGCCCTGGTCGTAGAACTTCCACCACTGCTCGCGGTCCGGTTCTCCGCCGGGTTCCAGGCACACGGCATGCCCGCCCCGAATCCTGGTGAGCGATTTCGCCCCTGCCCGGACCACGAACTGAACACCGTTCTGGTCAGCTCGGGGGCGGTCGAATTCGGCGTACCAGTTGACGCCGATCACCACCGGTACGCGCGCGGGCCGACTCGTGGCGGTCAACGGGTATTTCTCGACGTGGCGCCAATCATCGGGGAGAAAACGCCCCAGGCGCTCGTCATCTGGATCTCGATCGATCGGACGGTACCGCATTGGTTCCTCCTCTCGCGCCGCGCAGCACCTGCGCCTTCGCCGAGGCGCAGGCAGCTACCACCAGTAAGCCAATGGTGCGCAGGCACAGCAATGAGCACATCGATCCAAACAGGATCCAAGCGCCCACCTCGGCTTCTCGCCGCCCCGGTTGCGCGCAGGACACCCTGCGCTGCGAGTGGCCCACCGTGCACGTCGTCGCGGCTCTGAACCCACTTTGGTTCCGCCGGGATCATTCTGCTGTCCGGGCTGCGAGGTGATGATGTGCGGGAGGCGAGGAGGTTCTCATCATGAATACCAGGATCTTCCTCATCGACATGCCGCGCATGATGCGTGAGATCATTCGAGCCGCGGTGGCGCAGCGGTCTGGGGGCGACATCGTTGGCAGCGCCCGAAATTCGGACAGCGCTCGGCAGGTCGTGCTGACGATCAACAGCACCCGAGCCGAAGTGGTGGTGCTGACCACTGATTACCACGCGCTTGCTGACCTGCTTCCGCGGCTGCTCGTACCGGGATCGTCGGTCCACCTGCTGATCATGACGGGAGACGGCCGCGAGGCGTTCCACTGCCAGCCTCTCGGAGAGACATCACCGGAAGCATTGCGCAACATCATGGACGGGATCGCGCGGTGAACCCGCCGTTCGAATCCGAGCTAGAGCACCAGGTTGGAGTAGTCGTCGTGCAAAAGCACCCGGTCCACTCGCGCTTCGAGCCCGTCGGCCGTCAAGGGGGTTTCGTGTGGTTCGAGGTACTGGAAGTCAAGGCCGGTGCGTTCTCGCAATTGCGCCAGTGAGATGCGGTACGTTCCGGCGTCGAAGACGGCTTCGACGGTGAGCATGTCCTCGATCAATTGGGTTTGTTCGAGCACGTACGCGGAGACGGCAAGCGCACCACCGGGTTTGCAGTAGCCGATGACCTTCCAGAACGCCAGGGGAAGCCGGGCGCCCTTGTACAGCGGGTCGTCATCGGTCATGACCGGACCGCTGAACACGGTTATCTTCTTGTCCGTGAGGTCCGCGTTGTCGAGGATGAAGTTCTCAAGGCCCTGCCAGAGTTCCTTGCCCTGGTTGAACTTCTCGTGCTGCGGCGCGCAATTCGTGAAGTGGAAGGTGTCGTCGTTCGCTCGTGAGAGGTCATCTCCCCAGACCGGGTCGAGACGCCGAACGAGATGTCCCCGGTCCAGCGCGTTGCGCCGGTAGAGCGACTCGCCGATCTGCTCTGATTCCGCGATGCGGGGGTCGAGGTACCACTTGTCCGCCCGCCGTTCGAAATCGGCGCTCTTGCTGCCGTCGATGTTCACCACCGTGTAGTAGGCGAGCTGGCGGCGTCGATTGACGACGATGCTGAAGTGCGTGTAGGGGAGGACGGTGGGGTCTTCGCCGGGCGGAGCGTCATTGATCTTCGCCGCGTTGCGGCGCTGTTCGCCGGAGAGTTCCGGTAGCGGCAGTTCGGGCCCGAGAAATCCTGGGTCGTACCCGGTGTAGCCCTCGTAGTAGGAGTGGGGGCGGGCGATTTCGAACGCTGAACCGTCGAGGTACTCGACCTCGGCGCTTTCGGCAGTGGCTGATTCTCCTATTTCTATCGTGATGTTGAGCGGAACGGACAGTTTGGGATGCGAAAGTTGCATGATCAGGCCTTTCGTGGCGTAGGCGGCTCGTCGGGTGCTCCTAGATCAGGAAAATTCCACCCCGGCCTGTCGGAGGAGCGGGTCGTCGGCAAGTCGCCACAGCGGTACGGCCTGGTTGCCCTGGAGGTACCGACCTCCGAAGTGCAGGCCGATGACCATCGACGTTTCAAGGTCGAGCAGACATGATCCCGAGTTCCCGCCGAGCGTCGAGCAGTCGTGGATGATGCTCTCCGATGCGGAACGAACCGCGCCCGGTTGCAGGCGCTTGACGTTGTAGACACCGGCGAAGATCCGCTGCATCTCTTCCGGATCGTTGCGCCTGGAGTCGGCCGCCGGGTAGCCGACGACGTACACCTTGGTCCCGCTGCGAACACCGGGGCCGCGGGCGATGCGCAGCGGGGCCATCCGAGGCGCTCCTGCCGAGCCGTCCGACGTGCACCGCAGCAAGGCCAGGTCAACCGCGTCGTGCACGCCGATGATCCCGGTCAGCTGCAGCTCTCGGGGCTGCGCGGCCGACAGTTCCTCGTTGTAATCCACCCGTCCTGTCATGCCGGGCGCGAACGCCCACGCACGTCCATCGTTGCGGGCGAACTCGGCTGCGACGTGCCGGTTCGTCATCACGACGTCTTCTGCCGCCAACCAGCCCGTCCCCACCCAATCGATGGCCGGGTGCCCCTCGACCTCGATGCGTCCGACACGGGGCAAGACGTCCTCGATGGCGGACCGGTGTTGTTCGAGTTCGTCGGTCCAGGGTTGTGGTGCCGGGAAGAACCGACCGTCCTGCACCAGGATCGCGGGCCTGGCCATCAGCAGGACGATCGCTTCGAGAGCCGCGCGCTCGTCCGCGTCGACTTCGGCGTGGGCGCCAGCGCGCAGCAGCTTCCGCACAGCGGCGCGTCCGGCCGGGACCAACTCCTCCAGATGACTGCGCGACTCGGCCTCAAGCCGTGGCAGCTGGTCCGGCTCGGCACCGACCACTGGCTTGGTCATGTACTGCGAGCGCCCGGGTGCGACCTTGCGGACGACAACTGCGTTGTCGTCGTCCAACTCTTCCTCGATTCGCGACAGATCGCGTTCGTGGCGCAGTACTTCGGCGATGACATCATGACCGGACATCGTTCCCCCTGACAGCCGCCTATCCGTGGTCCTGAGCGGGTGTTGTCGGCACGCTGAGCACGCAACTCAATCGTCCGGTGGCTGGCGATGACGTCGGAATGGATCCGACGGTTCAAAGGAGGCCCAACCTGCTCACGCCCTGGATTCAGGTGCCTAGCTGCGAATCATCGCAACATTGTTCTCGCTCGCCTTCGGACAGCGCCGACCGCTGGGTGGTGGTGCTAGCCAGCGGATTCGCACGGTAACCGGCTGCTCCTGCGCAGTTCCCCAGCGAGGGTTAATCCGGGCGGCAGTCAGGAGTGCGGTGGGTTACTCGGCGGAAAGTCCTGATGCAGCGCGGAACGAACCAGGACGGAGTGGTCCAGGCGCTGCTGTCGGGCCCAAGCAGCGGCTGCGGCACGGCCCTGCAAACCCAACTTGTCCAGGATGTTGTGCACGTGGTTCTTCACGGTCGCCAAGGCGATGCACAACTGCCGGGAGATCTCCTGGTTGGACAAGCCCTGCTCCAGCAGCACGGCGACCTCCGCCTCCCGGCGGCTGAGGACCTCCGCGTTCGGACTGGGCTGCAACTCCGCCGACAACTCGGCCACCCTCCGGCACAGGGCGGCGGCCACGCGCGGCGAGCAACGCAACTCCCCGTTGGCGACGCTCTCGATCGTCCGAACCAGTTCGGAGATCGAATGATCCCGTGTCAGGTACCCGGCCGCGCCCAATTCGGCATACGCAATAATGTCATATTCCAGTTCGGACACGCCCAACGCGATGATCCGCAGTCCGGGATTCTTTGCCCGCAAGGAGATCACGACACTGGGGCCGTCCGGCAAGTCGGTGATATCAAGCAGTACCACCGCGTGCTGCCGCGCGGTTAGATCCGGTTCGAGTTCCTCCGGCCGCGCGAGGGTCGAGACAACCACGAAGTCGTCGACGTTCTCAAGGACAAGGGCCAGCCCTTCCCGGTAGAACCTCGTCGCGGCAACGACGATGAGCTCGATCATTGTGAACCACCCTGGCACCGCGCCACCGGAGCCCGGCCAAGAACCCGTTTCACCTGCGCCTGTAAGCGTTTTCCAGCTGCCGGGCATCACACGACCAGTTCGCACTCACGCTATCAAACCGCGGCCCGTCGCAGGTATGGCAATTGGTCCTCGTTCGCCCTCGGACCGCAAACGACTGCCCGGCGCCACGTTGCACCGGCGCTGGAAGTGGTGCGACGTTCCAAAAATCTGGACCGAACAGTATTTTTCCAAATCATTTCCCGATTCTTCCTGTCCGCGGAGGACGTGTTCGTCATGTCGAAAAGCGCGATGGGTACTCGCATGGGCTACCCAGCCCGCGCCGATGCGGAACAAGCGAAGGCGATTGCCGCGACCCGGTCTCCGTTCACCATTGAGATTCGGTTCCAGGGCGGGCTGACCGATGTGCAGCAGGCCGCACACCTGTGCGGTCGGATGGATCCTCAATGGATCCCGCTGCTCATTGCCCCGGCATGCGCGCTGCGCCTTACATGGACACGGGCTGCCCGTGTGCCAGGAGTGCGACCAGTCACGAGGAGGAAGAGCCCACGAGGAGGAAGAGCAATGACGAACTGCAACACGTACACGGTGCAAGAGGGCGACACGCTCTCGGAGATCGGCGAATGGTTCCACGTTCCGTGGAAAGAACTCCAGCGCATCAACGACATCGACGACGCGAACCTCATCTTCCCCGGCCAGGTGCTGCGCCTGTCGAAGAACAAGAACGTGTGCAGGACCTACACCGTGGAGGACGGGGACACGCTCTCCGAGATCGGCGAGCGGCACAACGTGAGATGGCAGCGCCTGTCGCACTACAACCACATCGCCAATCCGAACGTCATCCACATCGGGCAAACGATCTGCATTCCGCTTCCGCGAGGCGCATCGGCGGCCGAGGCGGGGTGAACCGCCGCAGGTCCCGCTGCGGATGCGTCCGGACCGGCTTGGCTGGTGGGGCGTTGGATCGTCAGGCCGTCGTTTCGCTGAAGTCGCGCAGGTCCTGGTTGATCTCGCCTGGTCAGGCTCGTAGTTGGCGGGTGTTGTGGCCGGGGTCATGGATTGTCCGGTGCAGAGGGGGTTTCGCCTGGGGGCGATCACCCGCCACAATGCGCGGCCATGGCCTATGAGCGCGCAGATCCCCGATCCGGTCAACCGGGGCGGCCAGGGCCCGGACAACCGGGGTCCGGACAACCAGGGCCGCCGCCGGGACCCCCGCAGGGCGGACCGCCGGGACGGCCGCCGCAGCCGCCTGGGCAGGTGCCGCCGGGCCCGCCGCGGCCCGGGCAGCCGATGCCACCAGGGTCGCCGAGCGCCCCGCCCGCAGCGCCGCCACCAGGACCGCCGGGACCACCGCCGGGCCAGGGCGGACCACCGCCGGGCCCGCCGGGGCAGCCACAACCGCCACGGCCCGCTCCGCCGCCGATGGGGCAGCCGGGACCGGCTCCGGCCGGGTCGAACCCGCCGCAGCCACCCGCCAACCAATACCCGGCGACGCGCGTCCAGCCGCGCCCGGACACCCCCGAGCCGCCCGACCACTACCGGGAGTCGGGCACCCTGCGCGACCCGGATCCGCACCCGGACCCCTATGCGGACCGCTACCACGACGCCGACCCGCACCCGGACCGCTATCGGGACTCGGATCGGTACCGGGACCAAGACCCGTACCCGGACCGGTACCGGGACCAAGACCCGTACGACGACCCGTACCGGGAGTCGGACCGCTACCGCGACCGGGACCGGCCGCCGCGGCGCCGCGATCGTGATTCGTACGAGGAGCCCCGGTACGCCGACCGCGGCGACCGCTTCCACGGCCCGAGCGCCGACGCGATCGGCCGCGCCATCCAGGTGCTGACCGCGCTGATCTCGCTGGTCTTCGTGCTGCACATCGTTTTCGTGGTCACCGGCGCCAACCAGAGCAACAGCTTCGTCTCGTTCACCTACTCGACGGCGAAGTTCTTCGTGCTCGGCCTGGGCGACGTGTTCACCCCGGAGGACGCGACGATCGGTGTGGTGCTGAACTACGGCCTGGCCGCGGTGATCTACCTGGTGGCGGGCCGGATCATCGCGAAGGCGTTGAAGCGCTGACGCGGCGGCGGAGCGGGCCTCCGCCCCGGCCACGCCTGCGGGCCGTCGATCCGGCGGCCCGCGACCAGGCCGCGCGATCCGGCGGAGCAGCCCCGGTCACCGGGGGTTAACCGGATGCGATATGTCGCTCTTTTGGGGGGCGACGGCATCGCCGTGCTCGGGCATGGCACCCTTGGTAGGGCTGACCCTGCATTACCCAGCGGGTACGGCTGCGCACGTACGCCCCGGTAGCGCCGGATAGCCGGGCCATGACCAGGAGTGGCTGAGTGGAAGACTTTTTCTCTTTCATCCTCTACCCGGTGTCGGCGATCTTGTGGTTCTGGCACAAGGTCTTCGGCTTCGTGCTCGGGCCGGACAACGGTTTCGCCTGGGCGCTGTCGGTGTTCTTCCTGGTGTTCTCACTGCGCGTGGTGCTGCTCAAACCGGCGATGAGCCAGCTGCGCGCGGGGCGCAAGATGGCGAAGTTCGCTCCGCAGATCCAGAAACTGCGGGAGAAGTACAAGGGCGATCGCCAGCGCATGGCGCAGGAGATGCAGAAGCTGCAGTCCGAGCACGGGGTGAACCCGCTCGGTGGCTGCCTGCCCGCGCTGTTGCAGATCCCGGTGTTCCTGAGCCTGTTCCACGTGCTGCGCAACTTCACGCCAACCGCGCAGAGCAACTTCATCTTCGACCGGGCGGGCGTCGAGTCGTTCATCAACGCCCACATCTTCGGCGCCAAGCTGTCGAACTGGATCACCCAGTCCGACCCGGAACTCGCGGCGTTCGGCACCGACCGGACGTCGATGATGATCGTCGGCATCCCGCTGATGCTCATCGCCTCGGTGGCCACCTTCTTCACCATGCGGATCTCGGTGCGCAAGCAGACCGACGCCGCGATGGCCAACCCGCAGTCGGCGATGATGGCCAAGTTCATGATGTACATCGCGCCGGTCGGCGCGATCGTCTCCGGCTGGTTCCTGCCGATCGCGGTGCTGCTGTACTGGCTGGCCAACAACGTCTGGACGCTCGGCCAGCAGCACTTCCTGACCAAGAAGATCGACCGCGAGCAGGAGCGGGAGAAGGAAAAGGAGATCGCGGCGAAGAAGGCCGCACCGCGGCCGAAGCCGGGGCAGAAGCCGGTGCGGCCCGAGGACAAGGCCGACGAGGCCGAGGAGACGACGGCCACCGCGACCACCGCCGAGCCCGGCCAGCAGGTGAGCAAGAGCAGCAACGGCCAGCGGCCCGGTAGTCGGCCGGGCGGCAAGAAGAACCGGCCGGGCAGGCAGGCCGCTGCGACGAAGAAGGGCCGAAAACGTCGTTGACGTGGCGTTTCGGCGCACTGATCAAACGAACGGGGCCGGTGGTCGGGTGACCACCGGCCCCGTTCGCGTCTGCGCCGATCAGCTCGGGGTGGCGATGACGATGCGGTTCTCGTCGTAGCCGAGGTCCCCGCCGACGTACCGGCCACCGCAGGTCACCAGCACCAGGCGGTGCGCACCGCCCTGGCCGAACAGTTCGCGGGCGCGCTCCGGCAGGTCGTCCTTGTGCACGGTGACGACCTCGGACACCTGGTACCGCCATTCCCGCCCGCCGTCGTCGACGACGGTCACGCGCTGGCCCGGTCGCGATTCCCACAGCTCGGCGAACGGCCCGACGGAGCCCTTCCAGTTGACGTGTCCGGCGAGCACCGTCGCGCCCTTCGGCGCGTCCAGTCCAGCGCCCCACCAGGTGGCCTGACCGATGCCGTCGGGCACCGGCAGCGTCCCGGAGCGGTCGATCTCCTTGCGCACGAGCTCCGCCGTCGCGCCCTGCGGCAGCCGGACCGTGCCCGGCGGCTGCCCGGCAGGCACGTGCACCGGCTGTGCGGGCAAGGCCTGCGGGCCGACGGCGGCAGCGCGCGGCGCTGCGGGAGCGGCCTGCTGATCGGTGCTGGTGAGCAGCGCCCCGCCGATCACGACCGCCACCGCGACCAGCCCGACCACCCCCGCCGCGACCAGCGCGAACAGCCAGCGGCGAGGCGCGATCACGACCGCCCGCCGTTGGTGATCCGGCGCCGCAGCACGACCCCGCCGACCGCTGCGGCCATCGCCAGGCCGCCCAGCCCGAGCAGCCCGGCGGGCACGCCGCCCGCCGGTGCGGTCGGGTCACCGGCCGGGATGCGGATCGGCACGGTTGGCGTGTTCGGCTTGTTGACCAAGGTCAACTCCAGGGTTTCGCCCGGCTTGAGGGTGCCGGTCACCGACGGCGGATTCGCCGGGTCGAAGGCTTCCTCGTAGCCGGGCGCGGGCGCGACCTCGATGAGCTTGACGTCCTGCGGGGCCCGCAGGTCGGGCACCGTCGCGGTGCCGTCCGGGCCGGTGACCACCACGGCGGGTTGCCCGTCGGCGCCCAGCAGGGGTGTGCCGTCCTGGCGCAGTGCGGGAGTGCCGTCGGCCGCGGTCACCCGCAGCGCGACCCCGGCGATGCCCGCCTGGCTCTCCGCGTCGACCTTGCCGACGTGCACGACGCCAGGGGCGGTCACCGCGGTGGTGGCGGCCTCGACCGACAGTTCCTGCTCACCGCCGGTCGACACCACGCGCTGCGTCGTGTCCGGCTGGTTGACGGCCTCCCGCACATAGGGCCGTTCGGCGGGTGCGGACAGCGTGCCGGTGATCTTCGGGTTCGGCCCGGTCGGCGTGACCTTGAGCACCAGCGGGCTGCCGTCCTCGGGCGTGGTGACGACACCGTCGGAGCCCAAACCCTCGACCGACGCGTCGGTGAGCGCGAGCTCGACCGGGACGCCGCCGACCCCCTCGTCGTCGGCGCGCTGCACCGCCAGGGTCCAGTCGGCGGGCTGGCCGATGGTCTGCTCGGCTTCGGGGGCGGTCAGTTCGGCCTCCCACGGACCCCGGTTCGCCTCGGCCTCCGCCCGGAGGTCGTCCACGGCGTCCCTCGCCGCCTGCGGCAGCTTGGCGTAGTGGCCGTCGACGTCGTAGGCGATCCGGGTGAAGTCGTTGTTCGGGTCCAGGTCGGACTGGCTGCGCGGTGCGGCGGTCCAGGAGTGCAGCAGGTGCGCGAGCGCGGCCGCCTCGTCCGGGGATTGGGTGTTGCCGTAGCGCAGCAGCAGGTAGGAGATGTTCGCCGCCACGTCGGACGGAATCGGGGTGCCCCACTTGGTCCTGAGCTCGTCGCCCGGCTGGTACTCCTCGCCGCTGTCCGGTGCGGTCAGCGCGAACTGCACGCACCAGACCTGCTGGCCGCCCACGAGGTAGGAGCCCAACCAGTCGCGGGCCCGGTCCCGGCCGCCGTAGGGCTGACCGGGGCGGGTCTCGTGCCCGATGGCCTCCTGCGGGTCGGCGCTCGCGGCGCCGGGGGTGACCAGCAGGGTGCCCCCGGCGAGCACGGCGGTGCCCAGCACCGCTGTGAGCCATTTCCTGAACATGCGCATGCAAGCTCCAGTTCCGGTGGTGGAGGTGAACGGCGCCGCGTGCTCGTTCTGCGAACCCCGACCAGGAGCAGCGGACGCCCGACGCGATACTTCCGATCACGGAGTGTGGCGACAAGAGGCCATCCGGCGGACCTTTTCAGGTGGTCTGCGGTCACTCCGCGCTGACGATTCGGCATCTGCTGCTGGTGTTGATCACCCGTTGGGCCGTAGCTGACGCGGTGCGGGGGAGCGCTGCGCTCACCGGGCGCAGCGTCGCGCGGAGGTTGGCAGCGCGATGTGATCGTTACCGTTCGCGAAATCGATACCGAGTAGTTTTCCACCCTGGTGGGGCCGGTTGAGATCGGCGGGTAAAGTCGGGTTTTACCGGAGCGGGAACCGGTCACTGCCCCCGATCGTTGTTCCGAATGACGGCGCAAGTACGCCCAGGAGGATGAGTTGCGCACAACGAGCAACCCCGCGTTCCGCAACCTGCCGACGACCGGCGGTTACGCGAACTTCAACTACAGCCAGGGGCAGACCGCGCCCTACGGCCAGACGCCGTCTGCCCCGCCGCAGACCGCGCGTCCGATGACCATCGACGATGTGGTCACCAAGACCGCTATCACCCTCGGCTTGGCGGTGCTCACCGGAGCGCTGACCTACCTGGTCGGCCCACCGGCGGTCGCGCTGGCGCTGCCAGCGGCGCTCATCGGCCTGGTGATCTCGCTGGTCATCGTCTTCAAGAAGAAGGTGAGCCCAGCGCTGGTCATCGCCTACTCGGCGGTTGAGGGCGTGTTCCTCGGCGGGATCAGCTACGTGTTCGGCGCGCTGTTCGACCCGGGGATCATCATCCAGGCCATCGCGGGCACCGTGGGTGTCTTCGCGGCCATGCTGGTGGTTTACAAGACCGGCGCGATCCGGGTGACTCCGAAGCTGACCAAGTGGATCATCGGCGCGCTCGCCGGTGTCGTGGTGCTGATGCTGGTGAACCTGCTCGCCAGCTTCTTCACCCCCGGTGGCCTGGGGCTGCGGGACGGTAGCTGGCTCGCCATCGCGTTCAGCCTGCTGTGCATCGGGATCGCGGCGTTCAGCTTCCTGCTCGACTTCGACGCCGCCGACAAGGCCATCAAGGGCGGGGTGGACGCCAAGTTCGCCTGGTACATCGCCTTCGGCCTGATGACCACGCTGGTCTGGCTGTACCTCGAAATCCTCCGCCTGCTGTCGTACTTCCAAAGCAGCGACTGACGGATCAAAACCCGAAGCGGGGCACCACCGTCCACCAAGGACAGTGATGCCCCGCTTCGCCGTCCCGATCGAATGATCTTTTCGAGGTGAAGGGCACCTTTGACCGGTATAGCCGGTCAAAGGTGCCCTTCACTCATCACCCAATCCGGGGAGCCGGTTGTCAGTTGAGGCGTTCCAGGACCATTGCCATGCCTTGGCCGCCGCCGACGCACATCGTCTCCAGGCCGAACCGCTTGTCGTGCCACTGCAGCGAGTTGATCAGCGTCGTGGTGATCCGCGCGCCGGTCATGCCGAACGGGTGCCCCACCGCGATGGCGCCGCCGTTGACGTTCAGCTTCTCCAGTGGAATGCCCAGGTCCTGGTAGGACGGGATCACCTGGGCGGCGAACGCCTCGTTGATCTCCACCAGGTCGATGTCGTCGATGCCGAGCCCGGCCCGCTTGAGCGCCTGCTTGGACGCCGCCACCGGACCGAGACCCATGATCTCCGGCGACAACGCGGAAACACCGGTCGACACGATCCGCGCCAGCGGCGTGAGACCCAGCTGCTCGGCCTTCGCGTCGCTCATGATCACCACGGCGGCGGCGCCGTCGTTGAGCGGGCAGCAGTTGCCCGCGGTGATCCGACCGTCCGGGCGGAACACGGGCTTGAGCCCGGCGACGCCCTCCTTCGTCACACCCGGTCGCGGCCCGTCGTCGGCATCGACGACCTTGCCGTCCGGGGTGGTGACCGGGGTGATCTCGCGACTCCAGAAGCCGTTGGCGATCGCCTTCTCGGCCAGGTTCTGCGAGCGGACGCCGAAGTCGTCCATCTCGTCCCGGCTGATGCCCTTGAGCCGGGCGAGGTTCTCCGCGGTCTGTCCCATCGGGATGTAGACGTCCGGGATCGCATCCAGCGTGCGCGGGTCGGTCCACGAGTCCGCGCCTTGCTCGGCGGTCTGCTGGGTGCGTGCCTGGGCATCGGCGAACAGCGGGTTCTTGGTGTCCTCCAGCGAGTCGGAGCTGCCCTTGACGAACCGGGACACCGTCTCGACACCGGCGCTGATGAACACGTCGCCTTCACCGGCCCGGATCGCGTGCAGGGCCATCCGGGTGGTCTGCAGGCTCGACGAGCAGTAGCGGGTAACGGTGGTGCCGGGCAGCTGGTCGTGGCCGAGCAGCACGGCGACCACGCGAGCCATGTTGTAACCCTGCTCGCCGCCGGGCAGACCGCAGCCCAGCATCAGGTCGTCGATCTCGGCCGGGTCCAGCTCGGGCACCTTGTCCAGCGCGGCGCGGATGATCTGCGCGGTGAGGTCGTCCGGCCGGATGTCCTTGAGCGAACCCTTGCCTGCTCGGCCGATGGGGGATCGCGCGGTGGCGACGATGACTGCTTCGGGCATGGGGAACTCCTTTGTCCGCGGTCGTGAGCGGCGAGGCGGGGTCCAGCCGTTCGGCCACTCACGACCGCCTCCGACGACATGGGCTACCGATCGGTCACTTTAAAGCCGCAACCCCATCTTGGCGGTGATTGCAGCCCCTGGACAAGGGCAAACCGACCGGTCAGTACGTCGGGTTTCGGGGAACGTCCGGACAGCCGCGATCACGCGTCGGCGTGTCGGTGCAGACGGCGGTTGAGGCGGGCGACTATCCGGCTGGTCGGACGGCGCGCCTCGGCCGCCTTCGACCGGGTCGGGGCCAGCGGCAGCGGGCCGCCCTCCCACTCGCCGATCGCCGCGCACATGGCGGGCAGCAGGATCGTCGTCGCCGCTTCGTAGCCCGCCGCCGACGGGTGGAACCGGTCGGGGCTGAAGAACTCGCCCGGCCGGGCCAGGAACTCCGGTGACAGCAGATCGGCCAACGGCACCGCGTGCCCACCGGCGGCCTCCACCGCGCCCCGCTGGGCGCGGCTGAGCGCGAGGCTCCAATGCCGCGCGATGGAGCGCAGCGGCTGCGGGATCGGCTGGATCGCACCCAGGTCGGGGCAGGTGCCGACGACCACCGCCACCCCAGCGCCGACCAGTCGACGCACCGCGTCGCCGAGCAGTTCGGCGCACGCCGAAACCGGCAGCTTCGAGGTCACGTCGTTGGCCCCGACGATGATCAGCACCAGCCTCGGCGGGCGGAGGAGCGCGGCGTCCACCTGCGCGGCCAGCTCCTGCGTGGTGGTGCCGACGATCGCGTGCGTGGTCAGCGAAATCGGCCGGTCGAGTTCCTCGGCGAGACCGCGGGCCAGCCGCACCCCGGGCAGTTCGGCGGGGAAGTTGACACCGAGCCCGGCTGCGGAGGAGTCGCCGAGCACGGCGAGTTCCAACGGCTGCGCGCCGTCGGCGAGCTCGCGGCGCGGCACCGGTCCGAAGCCGCCCGGCAGGTGGATGCCGTCGGCGCGCAGCGGTTCGTTGGCCGGTGGTCCGATCACTCGGCGGGCGTATCGGGACTGGCCGTTGAGCAGCCCGTACGCCGCACCGGAAAGTCCCCCGGCGGTGCCCGCCGCCAACAGCGCGAGCCGGAGCGCCTTCGCCGCGATCATTCGGCCCTCCCTCACAGTCCGGCAGCCGGATCCCGTCCGCAGCAACGGGGATGAAATGGTCACCCATGCCGCCCCAGGTTCGCGCGGCGAACAACCCCGTCATAGGCAAGACGCCGGGCGGACCGGATTCGTTCCCTGACTGTGTGTCGTAGTCCAGGTCCCGTGGGTTAGCCGGTGACCAGGCGATTAGGCTCGACGTCACACCCCTCCGAACAGCAGTTGCGAAGGATTGAGGACCGGACGTGGACTACGTCGAACACGTCACCGAACTGGTGGGCAACACCCCGCTGGTGCGGCTGAACGCGGTGGCCACCGGGCAAACCCCGGTGCTGGCCAAGGTCGAGTACCTGAACCCCGGCGGCAGCGTCAAGGACCGCATCGCGCTGCGCATGATCGAGGCGGCCGAGGAATCCGGTCAACTGCGCCCCGGCGGCACCATCGTGGAGCCCACCTCGGGAAACACCGGTGTCGGACTGGCGATGGTCGCCCAGCGCAAGGGGTACCGCTGCGTGTTCGTCTGCCCGGACAAGGTCAGCGAGGACAAGCGCAACGTGCTCAAGGCCTACGGCGCGGAAGTGGTGGTGTGCCCGACGGCGGTGCCGCCGGAGCACTCGGACTCCTACTACAGCGTCTCCGACCGGCTGGTCCACGAGATCGAGGGCGCCTGGAAGCCCGACCAGTACTCCAACCCGGCCAACCCCGAATCCCACGTGCACTCCACCGGCCCGGAGATCTGGGAGCAGACCGAGGGCAAGGTGACGCACTTCGTGGCCGGTATCGGCACCGGCGGCACCATCTCCGGCACCGGCGCTTACCTCAAGAAGGTCTCCGGCGGGCGGGTGAAGGTCATCGGCGCGGACCCGGAGGGCTCGGTGTACTCCGGCGGCGGAGGGCGGCCCTACCTGGTGGAAGGCGTCGGCGAGGACTTCTGGCCGACCACCTACGACCGGGAGATCTGCGACGAGATCGTGCCGGTCTCCGACGCCAACTCCTTCGAGATGACCCGACGGCTCGCGCGCGAGGAAGCGCTGCTGGTCGGCGGTTCCTGCGGGATGGCGGTCGCGGCGGCGCTGGAGCTCGCCGAGCGAACCGGCCCGGACGACGTGATCGTGGTGCTGCTGCCGGATGGCGGACGCGGCTACCTGACCAAGGTCTTCAACGACTCCTGGATGGCCTCCTACGGATTCCTCTCGCCGGACCACGGTGGCGGATCGGTCGGCGATGTGCTGCGCCGCAAGGACGGCACCATCCCGGACCTGGTGCACGTGCACCCGAACGAAACCGTCGCCGAGGCGGTGGCGATCCTCCGTGAATTCGGTGTCTCGCAGATGCCGGTGGTCAGCGCCGAGCCGCCGATCATGGCCGCCGAGGTGGTCGGTGCGGTCAACGAGCGCGACCTGTTGGAGGGCTTGTTCGCCGGGCAGGCGAATCTCGCGGACCGGGTGGAATCGCACATGTCGCCGCCGCTGCCGACCATCGGCGCGGGCGAGGAGATCAGCGCCGCGATGGTCGCGTTGGCCGGAGCCGACGGGGCCATGGTGTTGATCGGTGGAAAGCCCGCCGGTGTGGTCACCCGGCAGGATGTGCTCGGATTTATCGCTGGTCGATGACGAGTTGTTACGGAACGGCACTACGCTGCTGGCGCATCAGATAGCGTGTGCTGACGTATGCCCAGGACTTCGCATTACGCCCCGAGGGAGTAGGACACCCGATGAGCTCTCCGCAGCCGCCGGACGGCGGTCAGCAGGGTTCGGACCAGATCTCGAACCGGATGGACCCGCAGGACCCCAACCAGGCTGGCAGCGACGCGACTCAGGTCGTGCGACCAGTGCAGTCGCCGGGCGTGCAGCCGCCGTCCGACTCGACGCAGGTCGTGCCGCCGTCGATGCAGCCCCCGCAGCCGATGTACCAGCAGCCTGGTCTGGCTGGGCAGAGTGGCGCCGAGGCGACCGCGATGGTGCCGCCGTCGATGCAGCCGCCGCAGCCGATGTACCAGCAGCCCGGCACCCAGAGCCAGCCGGGCGGTTTCCCGGCCCAACCGCAGCAGCCGGGCACACCGGGTAGCGGCTTCCCGGCCCCGCAGGCACAAGCCCCCTACGGCGCCCAACCCCCGCAAGCCGCCTACGGCCAGCCCCCGCAGCAAAGCCAGGGCCAGGGGAACGCGGCGTTGGCCAAGACCGCCGCGATCTTGGGCATCGTGTTCGGTGCGCTGGGCCTGCTCTTCGGCCTGATCGGCATCATCGGTTTGATCGCGTTGTCCGGCCTCGCTTCGCAGGCCGAGGAGTACGGCGTCGAGATCCCGCCGATGGGCCTGATGTACGCGCTGGTGGCCATCAGCTTCCTGGCGTCCATCGCATACCTCGTCGGCGGCATCCTGCTGCTGAAGCGCAAGCCGATCGGCCCGCTGCTGGTCGGCGGTGCCGCAGCCGTCGGCGTGTTGGCCAACCTGATCAGCACGATCATGTACCCCGGTTTCTCCGGCGTGGTCGGCATCTTGTTCGGCATCGCGCTGGCGGTGCTGGCCTTCCTGCCGGGCACTCGGCAGTGGGCGGCCGCCGGTCCCGGCGCGCCAGCCCCGGCTGCGGCCGGAGGCTACGGCCCGCCGCCGGGTGGCTTCGGTCAGCCCGGTCAGCAGCCGGGTGCGCAGCAGTTCGGTCAGCCGGGCCCGCCGCAGCAGTACGGCCAGCCCGGTCAGCCGCCGCAGCAGTACGGTCAGCCGGGCCAGCAGCCCGGTGGCTTCCCGCCGCCGCCCGGCGGCCAGCCGCCGCAGCCCCCGCAGTGGTGAGCTGAGCACGACTTGAGAGCGGCCCCGGACTTTTGGTCCGGGGCCGCTTCGCTTTCTGGCGTCCTCGTGGGAAACCTCGTGCTCCGGCCAGAACAACGGGTCGTCAGGAGGGCCCGCGCCGGGCCCGGGTCGGCGAACCGCTGTGCGGGACGTACGCTGCTCCACATGAGTGACGGCTTTGCCACCCGCGCTATTCATGCGGGCCAGGAGGCTGACCCGACGACCGGTTCGGTCATCGTGCCGATCCACGCCACGTCGACCTACGCCCAGGACGGGGTGGGCGGCTTGCGTGCGGGCTACGAGTACTCCCGCACCGGCAACCCGACCCGCACCGCGCTGGAGGAATGCCTGGCCGAGCTGGAAGGCGGCCGACATGCGCGCGCGTTCGCCTCCGGCATGGCGGCCACCGACGCGGTGCTGCGGGCCACCCTGCGGCCAGGCGATCACCTGGTCATCCCCGACGATGCCTACGGCGGGACGTTCCGGCTGGTGGACAAGGTGCTCTCCAGTTGGGGCATCGAGTACACCCCGGTCAAGGTGTCCGATGTGGATTCGGTCCGGGCCGCGATTCAGCCGAACACCAAGGTGATCTGGATCGAGACGCCCACCAACCCGCTGCTCAACATCGGTGACATCGCCGCTCTCGCGCAGGTTTCCCGCGATGCGGGCACGAAGCTGGTCGTGGACAACACCTTCGCCTCGCCGTACCTGCAGCAGCCGCTGGAGCTCGGTGCGAACGTGGTGGTGCACTCGACCACCAAGTACCTCGGTGGGCATTCGGATGTGGTCGGCGGTGCGGTGGTCACCTCGGACGACGAGCTGGCCGAGCAGATCGCGTTCCTGCAGAACGGCGCGGGCGCGGTGCCCGGTCCGTTCGACGCGTGGTTGACGTTGCGCGGCATCAAGACCCTCGCGGTGCGGATGGAGCGGCACAGCGCCAACGCCGAGCGGATCGCCGCCGCGCTGGTCGGGCATCCGAAGGTGGCCAAGGTGTTCTACCCCGGGCTGCCGCAGCACCCCGGCCACGAGGTGGCGGCCAAGCAGATGCGCCACTTCGGCGGGATGGTCTCGTTCACGCACGTCGACGGTGAGGAGGCCGCCCTCGCGGCCTGCTCCCGCACCAGGTTGTTCACCTTGGCCGAGTCGCTCGGCGGGGTCGAATCGTTGATCGAGCACCCCGGCCGGATGACGCACGCCAGCACCGCGGGCTCGATGCTGCAGGTCCCGGCGGACCTGGTGCGGCTTTCCGTGGGTATCGAAGACGCCGACGATCTGGTCGAAGACATTCGCAGCGCCCTCGGCTGACCAGGCAGTAGGCGATTTCGCGCGAAATCGCCGCTTCCCGTGGGGAGTGGGTGGCGATTTCGCGCGAAATCGCCACCCACCCGCTTCGACCGAATTGCGAAGGTTAGTTTTAGGTAAAACCCTCGCGCGCTCCGCTGAAGGAGCGCCGATTGTCATCCGTTCGGTGGATGGGTGTCAGCGTTCCATGGCGGGCTCGTTGCTGCCCAGCGGGCGGACGTCGGTCGGATGCCGGGGACTGACCGGGAGGTCGTCGGACTTCAGGCAGCCGCCGATCAGCTCCACCACGCCGTCGTTCGAACGATAGGCGCCGGGCTCGTCGCAACCCGAGTTCAGTACCGCGAGCACCGCCGCCCCGGACAGCGCAGCGGCCGCGACAATGCCGGTGACCAGTGGGAACGCGCTGGTCGTTGGGGTCAGCCGCGTCATGCTTCCTCCCGTGTGTGGCCCCGGCGCCAGCGTCGCGCGGCAATCCCCGAATCCGGTGTGGCACCAGAACAGGTGCTCATGAATGGTCGATGGTTGCGCATGGCCCCCTCCGCGACAGCTTCCCCCCGACAGCCCCTTCGCGACGGCTTTCTTCCGATGGTGCCATCGAACTGCGGGCACCCGGCCGCTTCTTCGAGGGTACCGAACGTGCAGCCCGAGTGACCTGCGATCCGCGGTGGCACGATTGGCGCATGCGGCTGGTCGATTTGGGCCAAATCCGAGCCGCGGGCGAAACGCTCGCCGGGATCGCGCGGCGAACCCCCATCGAGCATTGCCGGGTGCTCGGCGCGCATTGCGGCGGTGAAGTCTTCTTCAAGTGCGAGAACCTCCAGCGCACCGGCTCGTTCAAACTCCGAGGCGCCTACGTCCGGCTGCACGCGCTGGACGAAGTGCGTCGTGCCGCCGGGGTGGTCGCGGCGAGCGCCGGGAACCACGCGCAGGGCGTCGCGCTCGCCGCGTCGCTGCTCGGCATTCACGCCACGGTGTTCATGCCCGAAAGCGTTCCGCTGCCCAAGCTCGCGGCCACCAAGGCCTACGGCGCCGACGTCCGGCTGCGAGGTGCGGTGCTGGCGGAAGCGATGGCCGCCGCCCGGGAGTACGCGCTGCGGACCGGAGCGGAATTCATCCACCCCTACGACCATCCCGACATCGTCGCCGGTCAGGGCACCGTCGGGTTGGAGATTCTGGCGCAGCTGCCAGCGGTCCGCAGCATCGTGGTGCCCACCGGTGGCGGCGGGTTGGTCGCCGGTATCGCCGCTGCGGTCAAGGCCGAGCACCCGCAGATAAAGGTCCTCGCGGTGCAGGCCGAGCAGGCCGCGGCGTGGCCGGTTTCGCTCGCGGCGGGCAAACCGGTGCGGCTGGCCGAAACCCCGACGATGGCTGACGGGATCGCGGTCGGCGAGCCTGGTCCGGTGCCGTTCGCGCATGTGGCCGCACTGGTCGACGGGGTGCTGACGGTCAGCGAAGAGGCCCTGTCGCGGGCCCTGCTGCTGTGCCTCGAACGGGCGAAGCTGGTGGTCGAGCCAGCCGGGGTCGCCTCGGTGGCGGCGCTGCTGGAGCATCCCGAGCAGGTCGCCTCGCCGACCGTCGCGGTGCTTTCCGGCGGCAACATCGATCCGCTGTTGCTGCTGCAGCTGATCCAGCACGGCATGAGCTCGGCGGGCCGCTACCTGTCCTTGCGGGTGCGGTTGCCCGATCGGCCCGGTTCGTTGGCGGGCTTGCTGGCGAAGTTGGGCGAACTGTCCGCGAACGTGCTCGACATCGAGCATTCCCGCATTTCCGGGGCGTTGGCGGTGGGCGAGGTCGACGTGGAGATCTCGCTGGAAACGCGCGGCCCCGAACACCGCGAAAACGTCGTCATCGAACTCGAATCCGCGGGTTTCACCATCGTCGCCAAACGCTGAGCACGGCCGGATCAAAGATTGCCGCGGCGTTCCTGTTCGCGTTCGATCGCCTCGAAAAGGGCTTTGAAATTGCCCTTGCCGAAGCCCAGCGAGCCGTGCCGCTCGATCAACTCGTAGAACACCGTCGGCCGATCGCCGATCGGTTTGGTGAAGATCTGCAGCAGGTACCCGTCTTCGTCGCGGTCGACCAGGATGCCGTGCTGCTTGAGCGTCTCGATGGGCACCCGAACCTCGCCGATGCGCGCCCGCAGCCGCGGGTCGTCGTAGTAGGCGTCCGGCGTGTTCAGGAATTCCACGCCAGCGGTCCGCATCGCCGTGACGGTCTCGATGATGTCGCCGGTGGCCAGCGCGATGTGTTGGCAGCCCGAGTCCCGGTAGAACTCCAGGTATTCGTCGATCTGCGATTTCCGCTTGCCGACGGCCGGTTCGTTGAGCGGGAACTTGACCCGGTGGTTGCCGTTGGCCACCACCTTGCTCATCAGCGCCGAGTAGTCGGTGGCGATGTCGTCGCCGACGAATTCGGCCATGTTCACGAAGCCCATGACCCGGTTGTAGAACTCGACCCACCGGTCCATCTGGCCGAGTTCGACGTTGCCCACGCAGTGGTCAACCGCCTGGAACAGCCGCTTGGGGGCACCGGACGGCTTGGTGTAGCTGCCTCGCTGCGCGACGTATCCGGGCAGGTACGGGCCGGTGTAGCGGCTGCGGTCGAGCAACATGTGCCGGGTCTCGCCGTAGGTGGCGATCGCCGCCTCGCGGATCGTGCCGTGCTCGTCGGAGACGTCGTGCGGTTCTTCGAGCACCGTGGCGCCCTGCGCGCGGGCGTGCTCGATGCACTTGTCCACGTCGAGCACCTCCAGCGCCAGGTCGACGACCCCGTCGCCGTGGCGGCGGTGGTGGTCGGCGAGCGGACTGTCCGGATCGACCGCGCCCTTGAGCACGAACCGGGCCGATCCGGACTTCAGCACGAAGGCCTTGTGGTCCCGGTTGCCGTGCTCGGGACCGGAGTAGGCGATCAGCTCCATGCCCAACGCGACCTGGTAGAACAGTGCGCTCTGGGTGGCGTTGCCGACGACGAACACCACCGCGTCGAGCGCCTTGACCGGGAACGGATCCTTCGTGTCGTCGTGCTCGACGAGACCGACGAGGCGGCGCATCTGGTCGAAGGTCACGTCGTCGAGCTGCCCGGTCTGGCTGCCGTGGTTGACGGTGCCGGTCACGATGTCCTCCCGAGGGTTCGCCGAAGAGGTGCTGCAAGTCAGCGTGCGCCCGATCGGTCATCCTGAGCAACACTCGTTGATTTCGCTGCACAAACTGATCAGTATTTGATCCGGAAGACTGGATGGATTGGTCAACCTGAGTA
Source organism: Saccharopolyspora antiqui (assembly GCF_052246905.1). Taxonomy (NCBI): domain Bacteria; kingdom Bacillati; phylum Actinomycetota; class Actinomycetes; order Pseudonocardiales; family Pseudonocardiaceae; genus Saccharopolyspora; species Saccharopolyspora antiqui. Next base: position 54,575 of record NZ_JBQQBO010000021.1, on the reverse strand, counting down.
GGAGATGCGACTTGGCTCCCAATGCCGAGGGATTGGACGCGCTGGACGCGCGGCTGCTGCTGTTGCTCGCCGACGAGCCCCGGCTCGGGGTGCTGGAGTGCTCGCGGCGGCTCGGCGTCGCCCGCGGCACCGTGCAGGCCCGGATGGATCGGTTGGTGCAGCGCGGCATCCTGCTGGGGTTCCCGCCGGAACTGGACCTGGCGGCGATGGGTTACGGCCTGACGGCCTTCGCGGTGCTGGAGATCGCCCAGGGGCGACGTGCGCTGGTGGCCGAGCAGCTCGCGGCCATCGACGAGGTGTGCGAGGTGCACGCGACGACCGGGCAGGGCGACCTGTTCGTGCGGATGGTGGCCCGTTCCAACGCCGACTTGCAGCGAGTCATCGACGAGGTCGTCGGGGTGTCCGGGGTGCGGCGCACGTCGACTTCGATCGCCCTGTCCACCCCGGTGGCGCCCCGGGTGCGGCCCCTGCTGGAACGCTCGGCCGCTGCGCAGAACGAATACGAGGAGTGAGGCGCAACGCACCGCGGGCGCCCCCGATCAGGGGACGCCCGCGGTGTGGGATTCGGCTTCGGGTTCAGCCAGCGTACGGCTCGGCCTTGACCAGGGTCACCGTCATGGTGCCGCCGTTGGGCAGCTCGTATTCCCGGGTCTCGCCTTCCTTGGCGTCCAGCAGCGCCCGGCCCAGCGGGGAGTTGGGGGAGTAGACCTCCATGTCGCCGTGCGCACCCTCTTCGCGGGTGGCCAGCAGGAACTTCTCGGTCTCGTCCTCGCCGTCGTAGCGGACGGTCAACACCGAGCCGGGCTTGGCGACGCCCGATTCGGTGGGCACGTCGCCGACCTTGGCGGTGCGCAGGAGTTCCTGCAGCTGGCGGATCCGGGATTCGATCTGACCCTGCTCCTCGCGGGCGGCGTGATAGCCGCCGTTCTCCCGGAGGTCGCCTTCCTCGCGAGCCTCGTTGATCTTCGCGGCGATCGCCGGGCGGTTGGCCACGAGCTCGTCCAGCTCACCCTTGAGCCGGTCGTAAGCATCCTGGGTCAGCCAGGTCACCTGGGTCTCGCTCACGGTCACCACTCCTCGTCGACTGCGGCCCGTACTTTCCACGGGCCAATTGCATTTCCGCACACTTATTTCTCAGCTAAAGCCAAGGAACGGAAAAACACGGCCCGCGCGGGGCCGTGCTGAAGCCGACGATAGCACGAAGTAGCACGTCCAGGGCCTGGATTTTCCCAGCGCCGGGCGTGGTACGCCGCTGTTCACCCAGTTGGCCGCGTGTGGGTGGACAAATATTCAGGAACGTTGTAAGTGCAGCCGTACACCTCCCCGATGGTTGCTCGGGTCGAGGTACGCAACACAGTGTCCTGTCTGGTAATGCCGCTCGCAGATTGGATCAGCACTTCTTTGCGACCGACTTCCTCACCGGATTCGGCGCGGGCGCGCACCACGCAGTCGGCGGGTCGCTGCGGTTCGTCGCGCTGGACTTCGAGCACGATGCGCACCGACTGGTCGTCGAGCACGTCGAAGGCGACCTGCTTGCCCTCGATGGGTGCGCTGCCCAGGTTCCGGTACCCCACGTACGCCACGCCCACCATCGCGACGAGCACGATCGCGGTCAGCAACCAGCGAAGGCCGGGGCGCGGACGCGTGCGGCCACGCGCTCCGTACCGGTCCTGCGGGATCTGCTGGTGCGTCACCGGCTCGGGCAGCCTTTCGACTTCGGTCTTCTCCGCCGCCCGCACCCGCCTGGTGCGGGGGCTGGCGCCGGGTATGTCGGACCGACCGGGAACAATGGGTGCCGACATCCTCGTTAATTATCCCTGGGGTGTTCGGCGGCCTGTCTGCGGGGCCGCGTTCGACGGAGTTGCTGCAAGCGGGAGGACTACCTGGCGATGGCGGAGAAGCTGCGGCTGATGACGGTGCACGCGCACCCGGACGACGAGTCCAGCAAGGGAGCCGCGACCACCGCGCGTTACGTGGCCGATGGACACGAAGTGATGGTGGTCACCTGCACCGGTGGTGAAGCGGGCAGCGTTCTGAACCCGGCCATGGACCGGCCGGAGGTGACCGCGAACCTGCCGGAGATCCGCCGCGCGGAGATGGCGGAGGCGGCCAAGATTCTCGGAGTGCAGCACCGGTGGCTGGGCTTCGTCGACTCCGGGCTGCCGGAGGGCGACCCACCACCGCCGCTGCCCGACGGGGTCTTCGCCACGGTGCCCGCCGAGGTCAGCACCGGGGAGCTGGTGAAGGTGATGCGGGAGTTCCGGCCGCACGTGCTGATCACCTACGACGAGAACGGCGGCTACCCGCATCCGGACCACATCCGGTGCCACGAGATCTCGGTGGCGGCCTTCGACGCGGCGGGTGACCCCGACCTGTACCCGGACGCGGGCGAGCCCTGGCAGCCGTTGAAGCTGTACTACTCGCACGGTTTCTCCCGCAAGCGCATGCAGCTGTTCCACGACGCGCTGGTGGCAGCCGGGCTGGAGTCCCCGTACGGCGAGTGGCTGGCCAAGTGGGATTCGACCCGCCCGGATCCGGACCAGCGGGTTACCACGCGGGTCGAGTGCGGGGAATACTTCGAGAAGCGCGACGATGCGTTGCGCGCCCACGCGACCCAGATCGACCCGACGAGCCGCTGGTTCGCGGTCCCGATCGACATCCAGCGAGAGCTGTGGCCGACCGAGGACTACGAGCTGGTGCGTTCGCTGGTCGACACCACGTTGCCGGAGGACGACCTGTTCTCCGGCGTGCAGGAGAAGGTGTGCGCATGAGTGCACGGGAAACGGTCGCCTTCGTCCTGGCGCAGGCACCGGCTCCACCAGCCGACCCGGGTGGTCAGGGTGAGGACTTCGGCAAGTCCTCCCCGGTCGGTCTGGTGCTGCTGATCTTGTTCGCCATCGCGGTGGTGTTCCTAATCCGGTCGATGACCAAGCACCTGAAGAAGGTCCCGGTGGTCTTCGACGAGGAGAAGGCCGCCGCGGCGGCCCCAGCACGATCGAAGCGAGCAGCGGCGACCCGAGAAGCCGAAACCGAGCAGAGCGAGACGAAGCCCGACAAGGGCGAATCCCCCTAGCGGCATTCCGCCAGGAGCCACCAGCTCAGGATCACCGGATCCGGTGGTAGGTGAGGGGCACCTGTGACCCAGTTACTTGGTCACAGGTGCCCCTCACCTCGAAAAGATCACCTCTTGGGTTAGGACTCCAGGGGGTGTGGGGGCCGGGCGGTGCGGAAGCGGATCGGCACCGTCACCCGTCGGCACCGTCGCCCGCTGTGGTTCTCCGTCGACGGCTTCGACCGCATGCGGGGGTGCGGCCGGTCGGTGCGTGGGGAGGGGAAGCGCACCGACCGGCCGCGCGGCTCGATGCCTGGAGTCGGGGGCTTGGCATCGAGCCGGGATTCGGATGGCTAGCGGTGGCGAGTGTCCGATGTGGACTGTTCGGCGGGTTCGCGGAAGCGGTGGCGGCCGACGTGTTCTCGTTGTCGTCGTTCGGCTTCCACGTCGGCTATGAGTTGCCAGACAGTGCGGGTGTCTTCGCCTGATCCGGCGTGTTGGGGGAGGCGCGGTTTCCACGTCGCGATCAGGTAGAGGGCGACGATCGCCGAGATGGCGCCGATTTCCGGGAGCACGTTCAGCATGTCGGAGTCCTTTCACGCGCTGATGCGCGCATCGTCTTTCGCGGTTTCGCGGAGCAGCCGCGCCATCTCGTCCAGGGTGAGAGCGGCGGCGCTGAGGTCGTCGGTGTCGAGACGGCCTGCGCCGACCTGGAAAGCCAGGTCGTCCAACACCCACTGGGCGCGGCGCAGCAGGACCGCGAGACCTCTGGTGCGCTGACTCATCGCGCCACCGTGCAGGCCAGTCGCCGAGCTTCGTCGTTGCAGGTGCCGCAGGTGTCCCACAGCCACGCCAGCACCGAGTTGTCAGCGGTGAGCTGCTGCTCGCACAAGGTCCGCACCGAAGTCCCGCTCGGATAGCAGAAAGCCCCGCCCGGATGTGCGTCAAGACTCGCGTGCCGAGCCCCACCAGCCGGAACCCAGTGGAACGGATACATGCCATCACCCCAGATCCTTGGTCGTTGACTCAGTGATCAAGCTTCTTTGAAAGATATAGGGTGTAATTACTCCCGACCATCCCTTGATCGGGTGTAAGTGCTCCTTGATCGCGCAGCGCTAGGCTCCTGACATGCCGACGACCCCAACCCGACGCAAGAGACGGCTTGGCCAGCTACTGGCCCGCCTTAGGAGCGAAGCCGACAAGACGCTTGGCGCCGCCAGCAAGCTCTTGCGCGTCAGCGAGCCGACCGTTAGCCGGTACGAAACCGGCTACGTTCGCCCTGGTTGGGCAGCAATGCAGGCGTTGCTCGCGCTCTACAACGCAACCGATGAGGAGCGCTCCGAAGCGGCACTGCTTTGGGAAGACGCAGGTGAACGAGCCACTCGGATCGTCACACCCACAGGTTCGCCCAAGGCGTTCCGAGCTTTCCTGCGCGCGGAGGCAGAAGCCGACACCGCCCGTGTCCTCGGTCCGCTCGTCATACCTGGGCTTTTGCAAACGCATGCGTACGCAAGGGCGATCAATGCGGGTGGTCACCAATTCCATTCAGCCAGCCCGGAGCGGTACGTGAACGCTCGCCTCAGTCGGCAGGCGCGACTGAGCGGACCGGCCCCACTTCGTCTGCACGCGTTGATCGACGAGTCAGTGATCCACCGCGTGGTCGGTGGACCCGACGTAATGATCGAGCAGCTGCAGCACTTGATCACCAGCGCCGAGCGCGAGAACGTGACGGTTCAGATCATGCCGTTCGGCCTTGGTGCTTACGGCACCATGTCTGGCGGTTTCACGATCATCGGGTACGCCGATCCGGACGATTTGCCAGCCGTCTACCTGGAGTACGCCGCTGGTGGCGCCTGGGTGGAGAATGTGAATGATGTGCAGCATTTCTCCGGCATGTTCGACGAAATCGCTGCGTCAGCGTTGACACCCGGCGAATCGACGGACTTGATCCGCTCTCAAGCGAAGGCGTTGGAATGAGCAACCTGAACTGGCGCAAGAGCAGTCACAGCGGAAGTGGCGCGAACGAGTGCGTTGAGCTGGCCGTGGGCCGGGCCGGGACTTACATCCGGGACACCAAGGACCGCGATGGCGGCACGTTATGCGTGAGCTGCAGGTCTTGGGCCAGCTTCCTGGCCAGCGTCAAGGCTGGGCAGCTGGGTTGATGGGGTCGTGAGTGCGAAAACCGGCTCCAACCGGCTTTCGCACTCACGACATCAGGTTTCCGACCTTGGTGCCGGGACTACCCGGACCTCGGTGCCGAGGTCCGGGATGGCCGTGAGTTCGTGCTCGGGAGTGGCGTTGTCGGTGATCACCAGGTCGTAGGCCCGCACGTCGCCGTAGGCGAAGGTCGCGGTCTTGCCGAACTTGGAGTGGTCGACCAGCAGCACGTTGCGCGCCGTGGACTCCCGGATGCCCTCCTTGACGTCCGCGTAGTCCTGGATCGGGTGGAACAACCGACCGTTGGTGATGGCCGTCGCGGACATGAACGAGATGTCGGCGCGCAGCCGGGACAGCGCGCGCAGCACGTCCGGGCCGGTGCACGAGTCGAACTCACCGCGGTAGCGGCCACCGAGCAGCACCACCTCGCACCCGGCAGCGGAGAGGATCTGCGCGACGCCGACCGAATTGGTGACCAGGGTCAGTTCCTCGATCCCGGAAACCTGCCTGGCCAGCGGGAAAACCGTGCTGGAGTCGTCGATGAGCACCGTCATGCCGGGCCGGACCTCCAGCGCGGCGGCACTGGCCAGCGCCGCTTTCTCGGCGACGTGCAGGCCGATGCGGAAGCGGGTCGCGGTCTCCACCGTCAGCGACGAGTACGACTCGACCCGGCCCCGCAACTTGCGCAGCAGGCGGCGCTCCGCGAGCTCGTCGAGATCGCGGTGCATCGTCATCAAGCTGACCTCGAACCGCTCGGCGAGTTCGTCGATGCGGGCGCCGCCGTGCTCGATGACGTGCCGCAGCACGTCTTGCCTGCGCTGCTCGACCACCGCGTCCGACGGCCGCACGTTGCCCATCGGCGCTCCTACTCCTGCGGGCGGACGACGGCTTTCACGGCCGTTTCGTCGCGGGCGGAGACGGTGAGCGCCTGCTCGACCTCGGCGAGCCCGAAGCGGTGCGTGACCAACCGGTCCAGGTCCACCGATCCGGCCGCGGCGAGCGCGATCGCCGCGGGCCAGGTGTTGGCGTAGCGGAAGGTGCCGGTCAGCTCGATCTCGAAGTTCTGCACGTGGGACAGCGGCAGCGCCAGCTCGTCGCCACCCATGCCGATGAGCACCACCCGCCCGGCGCGGGTGACGGTGCGGATCGCCTCGACCGCCGCGCTGGGCACCCCCGAGCACTCCAGCAGCACGTCGGGTTCGTACCCGAACTCGGTCAGCGAGGTGCCCCGCACATCGATGGTGCTGGTGGCGGCCAGCTCGGCGGCCAGCGACAGACGACGCGCGTTGACGTCGGTGACGACGACTTCGGTCGCGCCGAAGGCCCGCGCGGTCTGCGCGGCGACCAGGCCGATCGGACCGGCTCCGGTGATCAGCACCCGGGACCCCGGACCGACCCGGCCCTTGCGGCAGGCCCAGACCCCCACCGAGAGCGGTTCGAGCAGCCCGGCCGCGTCCTCGGAGATGGTGTCGGGCACCGGGTAGGCGAACTCCTCGTGCACCGCGACGTACTCGCAGAACGCCCCGTCGATCGGCGGGGTCGCGAAGAACCGCATGTCCGGGCACAGGTTGTACCGGCCGCTGCGGCACTGCGGGCACACGAAGCACGGCACGCCCGGCTCGATGGCGACCCGCTGGCCGGGGGTGTGCCGGGAGACCCCCGAACCGCAGGCCACCACGACCCCGCCCGCTTCGTGCCCGAGGATCAGCGGCTGCTGCACCACGAACGAGCCGATGCGGCCTTCCTCGTAGTAGTGCGCGTCCGAACCGCAGGTGCCCACCGAGGTGACCTGGACCAGCACCTCGCGCGGGCCCGGCGCGGGCACCGGACGTTCTTCGAGCACGATGTCGTGGATGCCGCGCAGCACCGAGGCACGCATGGTCGTTGGAGTCATTCGCCAGTCACCGCTCCCAAGGTCATGCCGGTGACCAGCCACCGGCGGACGGCCAGGCCCGCGAGGATCATCGGGGCCACCACGAAGGTGCCGATCGCGGTCAGCTGTCCCCAGTCGATACCGGCCTGGGTGACCAGCTGGTTCGCCGCGATCGGCAAGGTCTGCGAGTTCGGGCCGCTGAACACCAGGGCGAAAGCGTAGTCGTTCCAGGCGAACACCAGGCACAGCACGAAGGTGGTAACCAGCCCCGACTTGGTCAGCGGCAGCACGACGTGCCAGAACGCCTGCCACCGGGTGCAGCCCTCGACCTGCGCCGACTCCTCCAGCGACGGCGGGAGTTCGGCGAAGAACGCGCTCATCAGCCAGATCGCGAACGGCAGGTCGAAGGTCAGGTAGGCCAGCACCAGACCCGGAATGGAGTCGATCAGGCCCATTGCGCGGAACATCAGGAACAGCGGCAGCACGACCGCGGCGATCGGCGCCATCCGGGTCGAGATGATCCAGAACGACAGGTGCTTCTTGCCGCGCATCCGGGTGCGGGCCAGGCCGTAACCGGCGGGTGCGCCCAGCACCACCGCCAGCACGGCGGAGATCCCGGCCGCCAGCACGCTGTGCACGATGTAGGGCGTCAGGTTGTTCGCGCCGGTGAACAGGTTCCGGTAGTTCTCCAGCGTCGGCTCGAACAACACCTGCGGGGTCGCCGCCGTGACATCCGCGGTGGACTTGAACGACGACAGCACCATCCACAGCAGCGGCACGAGCGTCCACAGCAGACCGATGCCGAGCACCAGCCACACGGTCAGCCGCAACCGCCGACTGCCGCGCTCGAACGGGCTGACCGGCAACGCGCTCATCTGGTCAATCCCTTCTTGTCCAGCATCCGCACGAAAGCGCGGGCGATGACGATGGACACGGCGAGCATCACCAGGCCGATGGCGGCCGCGTAGCCGAGGTCGAAGAACCGGAAGGCGGTCTCGTACAGCCGGACCGGCACGATCTTCGTCGCATCCGCCGGTCCGCCGTTGGTGGTGACCCAGATGATGTCGAAGTAGCGAATCGCGTCCATCGACCGGATCAGCAGCGCCACCAGCAGCACGTTGGAGATCGACGGCAGCACGATGTGCCGCAGGCTCTGCCAACCGCTGGCGCCGTCCAGTGCCGCGGCCTCCCGCAGGCCAAGCGGCACCGAGGACAGTCCGGCGAGCGCGATCAGCGCGATCAGCGGCGTCCACTCCCACACGTCCATCAGCACCACCGCGGCGAACGCGGAGCTCTTGTCGGCTCAACGCCGCGAGCAGCGCGACGCCGGGCGTGAGCAGCCGTCCTTCGAAGCTCGGCCAGCGGCGCCCGGCTCGCCTGGTCCGGGTCGGCTCCGGTGCGGGTTTCTCGATCGTCAGGCTCATCCGGCCGCCACCCACCCTCGGGCCGTGATGCGGTTGACGCGGTCGGTGGTCTCCCGCATCGCTTGCTCCGGCGAGGCGTCGCCGACCAGCATCCGCGACAGCTGCGTGTAGATCGCGGTGTCGCACTCGTTCCACATCGGGATCTTCGGGCGCAGCCCGGCGTTCTCCGGCAGCCACGCCTGCCGGACCGCTTCGGCGGTCAGCATGTTCGGCATCGCCGACGGGCGGTGCTCGGCGGCGCGCACTTCGGGCGGTTCGTAGACGGATGTGCGGGTGGGCGTACCGCCACCGGCAGCGCTGCGGAGGTTGCGCAGCTGGGTGTCCCGCGCGGTAGCCCAGTTCACGAACAGCCACGCGGCGCCGCGCTCGCCCGGCAGCGTGTTGGCGCTGATCCCGATGCCGCAGCCGCCGTACTGGTTCGCCGAGCGCTGCGGGCCCATCGGCAGCCGCGCGTAGCCGACCTTGCCGGGCAGCACCGCCTCGTTGTCCGCGGCGTACTCGTGCCAGTTCGGGCACATCGCGATGCGGCCCGCGCGGAACGCCGCGCCCAGGCCGTCCCAGTCCCAGGTGCGCGACGCGGGATCGGCCACGGACAGCAGGCGCTGGTAGAAGGCGGCGGCCTCGATCGCGTTGTCCTCGGTCAGCAGGCACGGACCGGGCTCGACCACGCCGAGGCGGCCCACCTCGAAGCCGTTCGCGAAGTAGTCGCCGCCGTAGGACCACAGCACGTTGGAGAAGTCGCACATCAGCGAGTCGTGCTGTTTGGCCTGGTGTCCGGCGCCGTAGCGGACCTCGTCGGTGTTGTCGTTGAACCACTGCGCGATGGCGAGGTACTGCTGCCAGGTGGTGTGCTCGCCGGGCGTGGGATCGAAGCCCAGGTCGTCGGCCATCCGCTGGTGGTGCTCGTCGAACAGGTCCTTGCGGTACTGCCAGATCATCGTGGGGCAGTCGTAGGGCAGCGCGTAGATCTTGCCGTCGGTGCCGAAGCGGCCCGCGGCGTCCAGCTGCACGGGTACGAAGTCGGCGAAGTCGGACACCTCGCCGGGCAGCGTCGGGTCGTCGGCGAGTTCGCGCAGGTCGACCAGGCCCTTCGAGTACGGCGCGAGCACCTGGTACGGGTCGGCGTAGATCACCTGGTACTGCGCCTGACCGGAGGCCAGGTCCAGCGCGACCTTCTGCACCAGCGCGGACAGCTCCAGCGTGACGATGTTGATCTTGATGCCGGTCAGCCGGGTGAACGGGGCGAGGTCGGCGGCGATGGCCGCGGTGGGCGCGGTGTTCTCGGAGATGAAGTTGAGCGTGGCGCCTTCGAACTGCCGCCAGCGGTCGTCGGTGGCCAGCCGCCGCACGTCCTGGCGCGACGTGCAGCCGCCGAGCAACCCACCGGCGGCGAGCGCGACGCCACCGGCGACCGCGCTGCCCAACAGCCGTCGGCGGCTGAGCCTCGACTCGATCATGTGCGCTCCTGGCAGGTCCCAAGCAACTGCGGTGGTCATTATTAGCGGAGATAGAATAAATTGTTAACACATTTTATGAGAACAACTTGGCGCGCTGATCGTGGGAAGGTGACGCTTTCGCGCGAAATCGCCGCGCCACGGCCCTCACTCCGCGGCAGCAGGTGTGCGCGACCGGTGAGGCGACGTGGGACGCTGGGGGCATGGCGAACCGGCTTGCGGATGCGACCAGCCCCTACTTGTTGCAGCACTCGGACAACCCCGTCGACTGGTGGCCCTGGACTCCCGAGGCGTTCGAGGAGGCCCGGCAGCGGGATGTGCCGGTGCTGCTGTCGATCGGATACGCCGCCTGCCACTGGTGCCACGTCATGGCGCACGAATCGTTCGAGGACCCCGAAACCGCGCGGTTGATGAACGAGAACTTCGTGAACATCAAGGTGGACCGCGAGGAGCGGCCGGACATCGACGCGGTGTACATGGAGGCCACCCAGGCCATGACCGGTCAGGGCGGCTGGCCGATGACCTGCTTCCTCACCCCGGACGGCGAACCGTTCCACTGCGGGACCTACTACCCGACGGCGCCGATGTCCGGCCTGCCGTCGTTCCGGCAGCTGTTGGACGCGGTGGCGCAGGCGTGGGCAGGGCGCGGTGATGAGGTCCGCAAGGCCGCCGCGCGCATCGCGGAACAGCTGAGCGCCCAGCGGGCCCCACTGCCCGAGTCCATTTTGGACGAAGAGGTGCTGGCCGAGGCGGTCGCCCGGCTGCAGGTCGAATTCGACTCGGCCAACGGCGGATTCGGTGGTGCGCCGAAGTTCCCGCCATCGATGGTGCTGGAATTCCTGCTGCGCCACCACGAACGGATCGGCTCATCGGATGGCGGCCGGTCCGCGTTGGAGCTCGTCGAGGCCACCTGCTCGGCGATGGCCCGCGGTGGCATCTACGACCAGCTGGCGGGCGGCTTCGCGCGCTACAGCGTCGACCCGTCGTGGGTCGTGCCGCACTTCGAGAAGATGTTGTACGACAACGCCCTGCTGCTCCGCGTGTACGCGCACCTGGCCCGGCTCGGCAGTCCGCTCGGCGAGCGCGTGACGCGCGAGGTGGCCGAATTCCTGCTGCACGAAATGCGAACTCCGGAAGGCGGATTCGCGGCGTCGCTGGATGCCGACACCGAAGGCGTCGAAGGCCTGACCTACGTTTGGACGCCGGACCAGCTGCGCGAGGTGCTCGGCGCCGACGACGGGGCGTGGGCGGCGCAGCTGTTCGAGGTGACCCGGGCCGGGACCTTCGAGCACGGCACCTCGACCCTGCAGCTGGAGCGCGACCCGGACGATCCGGCCCGCTGGCGGCGGGTGCGCGAACGCCTCCGCGAAGCCCGCGACCGGCGCCCGCAGCCCGGCAAGGACGACAAGGTGGTCACCGCCTGGAACGGCATGGCGATCACCGCGCTGACCGAGGCCGCCGCGGTGCTCGACGAACCGCGCTGGATCGACGCGGCGGCGCAGGCGGCGGATCTGCTGCTGGAACGGCACTTGGTCGACGGCCGGTTGCGCCGCACCTCCCGCAACGGGGTGGTCGGAACGGCCGGTGGCGTGCTCGAAGACTACGGCTGCTTCGCCGACGGCCTGCTTTCGCTGCACCAGGCGACCGGCGGATCGCGTTGGCTGCAAGCGGCTTGCTCGCTGCTCGACACGGCCCTGGAACAGTTCGCCGACGCCGAGCACCCGGGCATGTTCTACGACACCGCCGCCGACGCCGAAGCGCTCGTCCGGCGCCCCTCCGACCCGACCGACAACGCCAGCCCAGCTGGGGCATCGGCGCTCACCTCTGCCCTGCTCACCGCGGCCGCGCTCGCCGGAATGGACGCCACGGCGCGCTATCGCGGCGCCGCCGAGCAGGCGCTGTCCCGCGTCGGGCTCCTCGCGCAGCGCGCGCCCCGCTTCGCGGGCCACTGGCTCAGCGTCGCGGAAGCGCGCGCCCACGGACCGCTGCAGGTGGCGGTGGTCGGCGAAGCCGAGGATGGCGATCGGGCGGCGCTGCTCGCCGCGGCACGGCGGCACGCGCCCGGCGGGGCGGTGGCGTTGGCCGGGGAGCCGGGGGCGACGGGGGTACCGCTGCTGGCCGGTCGGCCGCTGGTCGGCGAAGCCGCCGCGGCGTACGTCTGCCGCGGCTACGTCTGCGACCGGCCGGTGACCACCGCCGAAGACCTCGTCGAGTCCCTCGCCCGCTGACCGGCCGCCACCTGCACCATCCACATCGGACTCCTGTCGGGAAACCGGTGGCGAGGCGCCCGAGGTGCTCGACGGCAGTGTCCACGTAGGTCAGATCAGCGTGCACGCCGACCACGTGCGCCGGGGCATCGGCCGGATGCTGCTCGACCACGTCGAGTCCTGGGCGCGCGAGCAGGGGTTGGCCGCGCTGACGCTGACGACCTTCCGAACCGTGCCGTGGAACGCGCCCTACTACGCGCGCCTGGGGTTCCGGGAGATGGCCGACGAGGAGATCACGCCGGGTCTGGCCGAGCTCGCGGCGCGCGAGGCGGCGCACGGCCTGGATCTCGCCGCGCGGGTCTGCATGCGCCGCGCGATTTCGCCCTAGGCGGAAGCACAACTCCTTCTACCTCTGATGTAAGCGTGTAATTCTGTAATCAGGAGGTGGGAAGATGTATTCGAGATTCGATCGAGCAGCCCGCGGTCGAGGTTGGGGAGGACCGCCCGGAGCGGGCGGCGGACGCGGGCGGCGCAACGACCCGCCGACGGCGGACGACGCCAAGGCGTGGTTCACCGGGCGGCTGCCCGAAGGCTGGTTCACCGGTGCTCCGACGGTCACCGTGGACCGCGAGGAGATCGTGGTGGTCGGCGATCTGCCGTCGGTGGACGGCGAGTTCGCCGACGAGGCGGGGCGGGCGGCCGCGCGCAGCGGCCGGATCGCCCGGTTCCGCGAAGAGACCCGCGACGAGCGGATCGAGATCGCCCGCCAGGCCGAGCACCGCTACGGGCGCAAAGTGGCCTGGGGAGCCCGGCTCGGCGACACCGAGGAACTGTTCACCACGCTGTCCGTGCCGGTGATGACCCGGCTGCACCAGCCCGAACGCGTGGTGCTGGACACGCTGGTGGATGCCGGGGTCGCCCGGTCCCGCTCCGAAGCGCTGGCCTGGGCGGTCCGACTCGTCGGCCAGCACACCGAGGAGTGGCTGACCGAACTGCGCGAGGCCCTGTCCAAGGTCGACGAACTGCGCAACCGCGGGCCCCAGGGGTCGTGAGCTGGCGGGAGCGGAGCGCTCGCCCGGTTGTTCCGGGCGAAAGCTCCGCTCACCCGGATGCGGATGGGTTCGCTCGCGACCGCCGGTCAGGCGTACAGGGCGAGCCAGATCGCGATGTGGTGGCAGATCGCGGCCAGCGAGACCGCCGCGTGGAAGAACTCGTGGTAGCCGAAGGTCTTCGGCCACGGGTCGGGCCGCCGGCTCGCGTAGAAGACCGCGCCCGCGGTGTACAGCAGGCCGCCGACGAGCAGCAGCACCAGCACAGCCACCCCGGCGTTGTGCAGCAGATCGGGCAGCACGAACACGGCAACCCAACCCAGCGCGATGTACACCGGCACCCCGACCCAGCGCGGTGCGTTGGGCCAGGCGAGCTTGAGGATCACGCCGCCCAGCGCACCGCCCCAGACGACCGCGAGCACCACCGCACCCGTCGTCGGCTGCATGGCCACCATCGCGAACGGGGTGTAGGTGCCCGCGATGAACAGGAAGATCATCGAGTGGTCGAGGCGTCGCATCCAGGTGCGCGCGCCGAGCGTCTTCCAGGTCCTGCGGTGGTACAGGGCGCTGACACCGAACAGGCCCAGCACCGTCGCGACGTAGATGGACGTGCCCACTGCCGCCGCAGCCGACACGGTCGCTGCGGCGAGCGCGATCAACGTGGCGCCAGCGGCGACCGAAACCACCAACGACCACAGGTGGATCCAGCCACGCATCCTCGGCTTGACGAAAGCGCTCGGGCGGCGCGCGGAAAGGGCACTAGTCACCCCCCGAGGCTACGGGACCGCCGCAGCGCCGCCTGGAATCTGCCATCGCCCGCGGCAGCGGGCTGGTGCCGTCGACGCGGCTAGCCTGGGCCAGCGCTGACATGCCTCAGGACGCCCGCCTCCCGGTGCCCGCGCAGGGTGACCGCGGGCGAACTCCAGGTGACCGCTGCCGCACGGTGAAGTGAAGCGAGGCGAGGTGGGATCCGCGCCGGATCCGGATCCGCGTAGGCTCAGCTGGCGTGGCGCTCAAGGTTCGGTTGAAGGAACTCGTCTACGACGTCTACGAGCGGCGGCTGCGTCGGAAGCTCGACGGAGTCCAACATCCCAGGCACGTCGGCGTCATCCTGGACGGCAATCGCAGGTGGGCCAAGGAAGCGGGTCTGGACGCCGCCCACGGGCACCGCGCCGGTGCGCGCAAGATCGCCGAACTGCTCAGCTGGTGCGAAGCGGCCGATGTCGAGATCGTCACGCTCTGGCTGCTGTCCACCGACAACCTCAACCGCACCCGCGCGGAGCTCGACGCGCTGATGGAGATCATCGCCGGGGTGGTCGACGAACTGACCGATCCGATCACGCCGTGGCGGGTGCGGATCGTCGGTGCACTGGACCTGCTGCCCACCGAGACCGCCGCGCGGCTGTCCGCCGCGGCGCTGCGGACCAAGGGCCGCACCGGCATGCAGGTCAACGTCGCGGTCGGCTACGGCGGGCGCCGGGAGATCGCCGATGCGGTGCGCAAGCTGTTGCAGCAGCACGCCGAAGCGGGCACCACGATCGAGGAACTGGCGGAGGTCCTCACCGTCGACCACATCGCCGAGCACCTCTACACCTCCGGACAGCCCGATCCTGATCTGCTGATCCGCACCTCCGGTGAGCAGCGGCTGTCCGGTTTCATGCTGTGGCAGTCGGCGCACTCCGAGTTCTGGTTCACCGAGGCGTACTGGCCCGCCTTCCGGCGAGTCGACTTCCTCCGCGCGCTCCGCGACTACGCGGTCCGCCACCGCCGCTTCGGCGGGTAGCCGAGACCGGACGAACGAAAAGGCCAGGTCGCTGGGACCTGGCCTTTCCGTTGGGACGAGCTGCGCTCAGCTCTCGACCTTGGGGTGGTCGACGATCGGGGCGTTGACGCACTTGTTGAGCTGCGGGGACAGGATCGGCACAACAGCGCCCAGCACCGCGACGTTGTTGCCGCAGGCCTGGATCGGCAGGACGCTCAGGTTGTTGTCGTTGAGGACGTTGATGCCGTCGTTGTCCGCGCTGTCGGCGTTGGCGATCGGGGCCAGGGCCATCAGACCGGCGGCGGCACCGGCGACAATCACTGCCTTCTTCAGCACTTGGGTTCACTCTCCTTTGATTACCGCGGGATTCGGAGTTCACACCGCGTGGACTTCGGAAAGCCCACGCGGTGGCCACCGAGTCTGGTGCGTTCCGGCTGAAAACTACCGGCGGCAGGCCGGATGCCCAAACTCCTTAACACCATTGTGTGAAGTCGGATCTCGTATTCGCTGGTGGTGACCGTGAATTGGGCGGTCAGAAACCGTGACCCGCGCACAAAAAGGAGCGCCGGGTCCGACCCGACGCCCTTTTCGTCACCTAATTCCGCGTACCGGATCCAGGCGAATCGCCTGGATCAGCTGTCGACCTTGGGGTGGTCCACGATCGGAGCGTTGACGCACTCGTTGAGCTGCGGGGACAGGATCGGCAGCACGATGCCCAACACCGCGACGTTGTTGCCGCAGGCCTGGATCGGCAGAACGCTCAGGTTGTTGTCGTTGAGGACGTTGATGCCGTCGTTGTCCGCGCTGTCGGCGTTGGCGATCGGGGCCAGGGCCATCAGGCCAGCGGCCGCACCGGCGACAATCGCTGCTTTCTTCAGCACTTCGGTTGCTCCTTGTTGGATGGGATGAAGCGAGTGCGCTCTTTCTCCCCCGGCTACGCACCCCAAAGTCGGCCTGGGGGAAGCACCCGGCGTGAAAGATATCCAGCCAAACCGGGGAAAAGACACCTCGTTAACACCATTGTGTGATTTATTTGTTCGACGTTGCGTGGCCGTTTGATTGCGTCGGCAAATGCGCACGGTTTCCCCGGTGTGGAAAGGACACCAGCGGCCGACGGTCGGGATGCGCGGCGTAGTGTCCGGACGTGGACTCCGAAGCGCTCGTGTCCGAATACGTCCTGCTCGGGCTCAGATTCGATCGGCTCGTCTCGGGATTCGTGGATTCCTACACCGGCGATCCGGCATTGCGCCGCCGGGTGGAAAACGAGTCGCAGCCCGATCCGACGCGACTCGCCGCCGAGGCACGGCGACTGCGCGCCGAACTACCGGAGGCGGGGCTGGCCGAACCGCGCCGCCGGTTCCTCGCCGCGCAGCTCACGGCGCTGGAGTGCAGCGGACGCAAGCTGGCCGGTGCGCGGCTGCCCTTCCGCGCCGAGGCGGAGGCCTACTTCCAGGTCACCCCGATGACCGGAGATCCCGACGAGTACCGGGCGGCGCACCGCGAACTCGCCGAGCTGCTGCCTGGTCGGGGGTCGCTGACCGAGCGGCTGACCGCCATCCGCAGCCGGGACCTCGTCCCCGCGCAGCGGCTCAAGGTCAGCGTGCAGGCCCTGTCCAGCGCGCTGCGCGATCGGGTGCGCAGCCGATTCGGCCTACCGGTCCAGGAAGTCGTCGAATACCAGATCGTGACCGACAGGCCCTGGAGCGGCTTCAACCACTACCTCGGCGAATACCGATCGCGGGTGGCGGTCAACGCGGACGTCGGGCACGGGGCCGCCAACCTGCCGCAGCTGGTCGCGCACGAGTCGTACCCCGGGCACCACACCGAGCACTGCCGCAAGGAAGCGGGTCTGGCGATCCGGGACCACCAGGCCGAACACACGATCTTCCTGGTCAACACGCCGCAGTGCCTGATGGCCGAAGGGCTTGCGGATCTGGGGCTGCAGGCCGCGATCGGACCGGGCTGGGGGCCTTGGGCGGGCGAGATCTTCGCGGATCTGGGCATCTGGATGGAAGGCGAGCTGGCCGAGCGGGTGGAACTCGCGATGGGCCGACTGCTGACGGTCCGCCAGGACGCGCTGCTGATGCTGCACGACGACGGCGCCGACGACACCGAAGCGGTGGCCTATCTGCAGCGCTGGTTGCTGATGTCCGAGCCGCGCGCCCGGCACCTGGTGCGGTTCATGCGCGATCCGCTCTGGTGCGCCTACACCACCACCTACGTCGAGGGCTACCGGCTGCTGCGTCAGTGGCTGGAGAATCGCCCGACGGCGACTTCGAGCACCGATCGTTATCGCCGGTTGCTTGACGAACCGTTGGTGCCCGAGGTGCTGCGGGCGGAACTCGCCTCCCACGTCTGAGTGGCCGTCCGGCGAAAAATCACGCGAACGGCGTAGTTCTGATCACCGGGTGTGCCGGGCCGACTGACGCGGCGAACTGGCCGTCGAAAGCGGTCTGACCTGCTGCCGGACCGCTCGTCGACGCGGATCGGCGTCGGCGACGTTGCTGTGACCAGCGCGGATTCCGGGGCGAGTGAAGAGAAATCGACGACTCGGCGAATCACCTGTGTGGCTGCCTGCCGAGTCGCGATCTCGCAGGTAGCGTGCGCTGTTGACGGGCCGTTCTCTAGCAAGTCCGTACGCGGCCCGTCCGGGAGGCCCTGATCGTGGCTGTTGGCTGGAGCGGACGGTTACCACGTCCACCTTGGTCGCGAAGGGCCGGTGCCCGGCCCCTGCGACCACGGCGGACGACCGGTCCAGTCGGGGCGCGACGAGGCCAGGCCCGGCCCGCCGACGAGCGGGTGTGCATGCCACGCCCGCGAGGGAGTAGCCGTGACCGCACGACGTTCCCAGCATCAAGCGGAGATCCCAGCCTCAGGAAGCGAGTCCGCGAGCACCGCGCAAACCGGTCGCACCGAGGTCCGCACCTATGTCCTGGACACTTCGGTGCTGTTGTCCGATCCGTGGGCGATGTCCCGTTTCGCCGAGCACAACGTGGTGCTTCCGGTGGTGGTCATCAGTGAGTTGGAAGGGAAACGCCACCACCCCGAACTCGGCTGGTTCGCCAGAGAATCCCTCCGCATACTCGATGACCTGCGGATTCGGCACGGGCAGCTGGACCAGCCGGTGCCGGTGGGCGAGTCGGGCGGCACCCTGCACGTCGAGTTGAACCACACCGATCCACAGGTGCTGCCGCCGGGGTTCCGCACGGACTCCAACGACGCCCGCATCCTGGCCTGTTCGTTGAACCTGGCGGCCGAAGGGCACCGGGTCACGCTGGTCACCAAGGACATGCCGCTGCGGGTCAAGGCGGCGGCCGTGGCCTTGGACGCCGAGGAGTACCGCGCGCAGGACGTGGTGCCGTCGGGCTGGACCGGGATGGTCGACGTCGACGTGCCGTCGGATTGGGTGGATGTCCTGTTCAAGGACGGCATCGCCGACCTCGACGAGGCGCGGGACCTGCCGCCGAACACCGGCGTGCGGTTGTTGGCCGGTTCGCAGAGCGCGCTGGGCCGGGTGACGGCGGAGAAGCAGGTCCGGTTGGTGCGCGGTGATCGGGAGGCCTTCGGCCTGCACGGCCGCTCCGCCGAGCAGCGCATCGCGCTGGAGCTGCTGCTCGATCCGGACATCGGGATCGTGTCGCTGGGCGGTCGGGCCGGGACCGGCAAGTCCGCGCTGGCGTTGTGCGCGGGCCTGGAATCGGTGCTGGAACGCCAGCAGCACCGCAAGGTCGTGGTGTTCCGGCCGGTGTACGCCGTCGGCGGTCAGGAGCTCGGGTACCTGCCGGGCACCGAGAACGAGAAGATGGCCCCGTGGGCGCAGGCGGTGTTCGACACCCTCGGCGCGGTGGCCAGCGAGAACGTGCTGGACGAAGTGATGGATCGCGGGATGCTGGAGGTCCTGCCGCTGACCCACATCCGGGGTCGCTCGCTGCACGACTCGTTCGTCATCGTCGACGAGGCGCAGTCGTTGGAACGCAACGTCCTGCTGACCGTGCTGTCCCGACTCGGCGCCAACTCACGGGTCGTCCTAACCCACGACGTCGCACAACGCGACAACCTCAGAGTCGGCCGCCACGACGGCGTAGCGGCAGTGATCGAGAAGCTCAAGGGCCACCCGCTGTTCGCCCACGTCACCCTCACCCGCTCCGAACGCTCCCCAATAGCAGCCCTGGTAACCGAGATGCTGGAAGGAGAATTCACCCCGTAGCGGATGAATTTTTCGAGGTGAAGGGCACCTTTGACCGGCTATGTCGGTCAAAGGTGCCCTTCACCCATCACTCGAACGGTGTTACCAGCCGGTGGGGAGAGGGCGGCCTTCGGCGAAGCCCGCGGCGGATTGGATGCCGATCACGGCGCGGTCGTGGAACTCCTCCAGGCTGCGGGCACCGGCGTAGGTGCAGGACGAGCGCAGGCCGGAGCTGATCTCGTCCAGCAGGTCCTCGACGCTGGGTCGGTGCGGGTCCAGCCGCATCCGGGAACTGGAGATCCCTTCCTCGAACAGCGCCTTGCGGGCCTGGTCGAACGCGCTGTCGGTGCGGGTCCGGGCCGAGACGGCGCGCTTGGAGGCCATGCCGAAGGACTCCTTGTAAGCCCGGCCGTGCTCGTCGCGTTGCAGGTCACCCGGCGATTCGTAGGTGCCAGCGAACCACGAGCCGACCATCACCGACGCCGCACCGGCGGCCAGCGCCAGCGCGACGTCCCTGGGGTGCCGGACACCGCCGTCGGCCCAGACGTGCTTGCCGAGCCTGCGCGCCTGCGCGGCGCATTCGGCGACGGCGGAGAACTGCGGGCGGCCGACGCCGGTCATCATCCGCGTCGTGCACATCGCGCCCGGCCCCACCCCGACCTTGATCACGTCAGCTCCGGCCTCGACGAGGTCGCGCACCCCTTCGGCGGTCACCACGTTCCCAGCCACCACCGGAACCTTCGGGTGCACCGCGCGGACCGCCCGCAGCGCGGAGATCATCTTCTCCTGGTGGCCGTGCGCGGTGTCCACCACCAGGGTGTCGACCCCGGCGTCCAGCAGCGCGACCGCCTTGGCGGCGACATCGCCGTTGACCCCGACGGCCGCGGCCACCCGCAGCTTGCCCGCGTCGTCCAGCGCCGGTGCGTAGATCTCGGCGCGCAGCGCGCCACGGCTGGTCATGATCCCGGCCAGGCCACCCTCCGCGTCGACCGCGATGGCGACGTTGCGGGCCTGCTTGTGCAGCTGTTCGAAGACCTCGCGCGGCTTGGTCTCCAGCGGCAGCACAACGGGGCGCCGGTCGGCGACCTGCCCGACCCGGGCGAACCGGTCGACCCCGGTGCAGGCCGCCTCGTCGACCACGCCCAGCGGCCGGTTGTCGTCGTCGACGACGACCACGGCGCCGTGCGCGCGCTTGGGCAGGAGGTTGAGGGCGTCGGCCACGGCGTCGTCGGCGTGCAACACCAGCGGGGTGTCCCAAACCGGGTGCCGGGCCTTGACCCAGGCGGTGATCTCGGCGACCGCGCTGGCGTCGACGTCCTGCGGCAGCACGACCAAGCCGCCGCGCCGAGCGATGGTCTCGGCCATCCGGCGGCCCGCCACGGCTGTCATGTTGGCGACCACGATCGGCAGGGTGGCCCCGGTGCCGTCACTGGTGGCGAGGTCCACGTCGAAGCGGGACTCGACGTCGGAGCGCCGCGGCGTCAGGAAGACGTCGTCGTAGGTCAGATCGGTGGAGGGCTGCTGCCCGTTCAAGAACTGCACGTCTAACCACCCTACGGGCTCGCGCCGCCCCAGTCGCCTACAGCGCGAACCGACGGGCCGCCCCACGATCACCAGAAGACCTGACCCGTCCAGAGTTGCTCGCGAAGCGCCAGCTGTGGCTAACTGACCCCGGCTGCGTACCGAGGTACGTGGAAGTACGCCGGGTGTACCCGCCGGAGGCGGGACCCCGGCCGCTGCGTTTCTGGGATGGGTACCGCAAGATCACCAGATCAGTGGACCCAGTAAGAGTTGATTTCTGAAGCGCATCGCTTGTTATACTGGCGTCGGCCACGCTCTGTTGGGGCGTGGAAGTACGCCGGGACCTCCCGCTGTATTGTGGGACCCCGGCCTCTGCGTTTTCTGGGGCATTTTACGTGGCGTTGATCCGGTGCAGGCGAGTGGTGTCGCCGAAGTGCGCTAGGTAGTCGCCAACTCCCCGCTCAGCGGCAAGCATTGAGCCGCACGCAAGTGCAAATCCCGAAGCGCGCAGCGAATGTCTTCGGCGTTGGTGAGGTCGATGATGCTGGCGGTGAGGATGTAGACGCCGATGGTGAGGTCGTAGGACTCATCGACGTAGGCGTGGACGAACACGAGGCGTAGTGAAACGAGAACTGCAGTTCGAGATCAAATCGATACACCCGGTGGTGATTGAGGATTCGGCGCTGATAAATTCCCGTCAGCCATGCTCTGTTGGGGTGTGGAAGTACGCCGGGACTCCCCGCCGGAGGCGGGACCCCGGCCGCTGCGTTTTCAGGCTTCTTCTTCGGTGAGGGGTTCGAAGGAGCTGTAGGCCTGGTAATTGCGGAAGAAGCGGCCGTACAGTTCTGTGCCGTCGTCGAAGGTGGCGTCTTCGAGGGGTTTCACCTCGATGATCTGCTTCAGCTTCCAGGTGATCAGTTCGTGGTTCTCGTTCTGGTAGCTGGTTTCCTGCTGCTTGCCGTATTCGACGGCCTTTTCCTTCGCCTCTTCTTCGGACTCCGCCTTGAGCAGCACGAACGATTCCTCGTACAGCGGTTGGTGGTCCGCGGCGTCCGAGGTGGCTTCCAGGACCAGGACCGCGACGTAGTAGTCCAGCTCGACCGCGCCCGCGTTCGCCTGGAACTCGCGCGGGTCGATGGTGCCCGGTCCGATGTTGATCGAACCGATCGCGTCGAAGTCGTTGCCGCTCATGCCGTCAAGGATCTCACCCGCTCGGCAGCATGGCGCGAACCGCCTCGATGCTGTCGGCGGAAGCGGCGTCCTTTTCCGGCCGGTAGCGCAGCACGCGGGCGAAGCGCAGCGCGACCCCGCCCGGATAGCGGGGGCTGATCTGCACGCCGTCGAGTTCGATCTCCACGACCAGTTCGGGAACGACGTGGACGGTCCATTCGTCGCGGTGGGTCTCCCGGCGCTGGAATTCCGCGGTCTGCCAGGCCAGCAGTTCGTCGGTGAGGCCCTTGAACGTCTTGCCGACCATGATCGGCGGGCCGCCGTCGGGGTCGCGCGCGCCCAGGTGCAGGTTCGACAGGTAGCCGCGGCGTCGGCCGTGTCCCCACTCGGCGGCTAGCACGACGAGATCGAGGGTGTGCTGGGGCTTGACCTTCCGCCAGGACCGGCCGCGCCGCCCCGCCGCGTAGCCCGAATCCAGCGCCTTGACCATGACGCCTTCGTGCCCGGCGTCCAGCGCCTCGTCGAACAGTTCGGCAGCGCGCTCCGGCGACGGCGACTGGGTCGCCGGAATCCGGTGCTGCGGTGCGACCGCGCCCAACGCGTCGAGGCGTTGCCGCAGCGGCAGGTCGAGCAGATCTTCGCCGTCGAGGTGCAGGCAGTCGAAGAAGTACGGGTGCAGCAGGAGTTCTCGCGAGTTCTGGGCGCCGAAGCGGCCCATGGTCTCTTGGAACGGTCGGGGCCGCCCGGCGTCGTCGAGCGCGAGCGTTTCGCCGTCGAGCACCACCGCCTGGCAGTTCAACCCGCGCACCAGCTCGACGAGTTCGGGCACGTTCCGGGTGATCTCGCGCAGCGTGCGGGTGTAGATGTGCACGTCGTCGCCGTTGCGGTGCACCTGGATCCTGGCACCGTCCAATTTGTACTCGACGCTGACCTCGTCGAATTCGGCCAGCGCGGTAGCCAGGTTCTCGGCCGGTGACGCGAGCATTGGACGCACCGGCCGTCCCACCTCCAGCCGGAATTCGGCGAGCGCCGGTTCGCCACCGCGCAGCGCCGCTTCGGCGGTCGCGGGCAGCCGACCGGAGAGCATGAACGCCCGCCGGACCGCATCGGTGCGCACCTCGGCAGCCGCGGCGATGGCCTCGATCATCACTCCTTCCAGGGCGCCCTGGCGGAGTTCGCCGCCGAACAGGCGCACCAGGAACTCCTGCTCGGCGGCGGTTGCCCTGCTGAGCAGCTCGGTCAGCGACTCGGCGCGGCGCTGGCCCGAGCCGGAGCCCTTGATCAGCCGAACCGCACCGATCGCCGAATCGACGTCGCCGATCGTCAGCGCGGGTTCGGCCGCGGCTGCCACGCGCAGGGCGGCAAGCGTCGACCAGCCGACCCCGGCCCGTCCACCGGGCAGCTCACCGGCCAACAGCGCGGTCGCCGGGCGGACCTCCACGGCGTCGAGCCGCCCGAGCAACCCGGCGATCGCAGTGGTCTTGGCCTTCCGAGATCGGGTCGCCGAAACCTCACGGGAGGTCGCGACCACTTCCGCGAGCAGCACCATGGGTCCATGGTGCGCACCTGCACCGACAACCCGCACCAGCTCGCGCCGATCACTTGCCGGTTGCCATCCGGAGCACGTCGAGGGCCGCGTCGAGCTGCTCCACGGTGAGCTTGCCGGAGTCGACGTGGCCGCGCTCCAGCACCACTTCGCGGATCGTCTTGTGCTCCTTGAGGGCCTGCTTGGCGACCGCGGCGGCCTCTTCGTAGCCGATGTAGCGGTTCAGCGGTGTGACGATCGACGGTGAACCCTCGGCGTAGGCGCGGGCCTGCTCGGCATTGACCCGCACCCCGGCGAAGACCTTGTCGGCCAGCAGCCTCGACACCGCCGCCAGCAACCGCGCCGATTCCAGCACGTTCCGCGCGATCACCGGCAGCATCACGTTGAGCTGGAAGTTGCCCTGCGAACCGGCGAACGCCACCGCCGCGTCGTTGCCGATCACCTGCGCCACCACCTGCAGGGTGGCCTCCGGGATCACCGGGTTGACCTTGCCGGGCATGATCGACGAACCCGGCTGCAGGTCGGGCAGCGCCAGCTCGGCCAGGCCGGTGCGCGGGCCGGAGCCCAGCCAGCGCAGGTCGTTGGCGATCTTGGTCAGGCTCACCGCGACGGTGCGCAGTTGGCCGGAGATCTCCACCACCGAGTCCTGCGCGGCCTGCGCCTCGAAGTGGTCGCGGGCCTCGGTCAGCGGCAGGCCGGTGACCTCCGCCAGCTCCGCCGCCACCGCCGCGCCGAACCCGTCCGGCGCGTTGAGGCCCGACCCGACGGCGGTGCCACCGATCGGCAGCTCGCCCAGCCGCGGCACGCCGCTGTGCAGCCGCTCGATCCCGTACCGCACCTGCGAGGCCCAGGCGCCCGCCTCCTGCGCCAGTGTGATCGGCACCGCGTCCATCAGGTGCGTCCGGCCGGACTTGACCACCTCGGTCCACTCCGCGGCGCGGCCCTCGATAGTCGTCGCGAGGTGCTCCAGCGCCGGGATGACGTCGGTGAGCACCGCCTCGGTGGCGGCGACGTGGATCGTCGTCGGGAAGGTGTCGTTGGACGACTGCGAGGCGTTGACGTCGTCGTTGGGGTGCACGTCGCGGCCAAGTCGCCGGGACGCCAACGTGGCGATGACCTCGTTGGCGTTCATGTTGGACGACGTGCCGGAGCCGGTCTGGAACACGTCGATCGGGAAGTGCTCGTCGTGCGCGCCTTCGGCCACCTCGTCGGCGGCGGCCGCGATCGCCTCGGCCACCTCGGCGTCGAGCACGCCGAGCCGACCGTTGACCCGCGCCGCCGCGGCCTTCAGCAGGCCGAGCGCGCGGATCTGGGCGCGCTCCAGGCCTCGGCCGGAGATCGGGAAGTTGTCCACGGCTCGCTGGGTCTGCGCCCGGTAGAGGGCGTGCACCGGCACCCGCACCTCGCCCATCGTGTCGTGTTCGATCCGGTAATCCTGTTCAGCCATACCAGGAGTGTCCCGCCGCGAGGGGCTTGCGGTCAGCGTGGGCCACCCCACTCGGCGTGGATCTGTGGCCCGGCGCACGCCGAATGTCCGAACTGGACCGATGAAGGTGCCCGATCTCGCAGCCGCCGAGCCGGGCCGCACCGATCTCGGCAGAACCCGTGCGGATGACGAGTGAAGGGCACCTTTGACCGAGTAAGCCGGTCAAAGGTGCCCTTCACCTGGAAAAGATCAACCGGTGGTGGCGTAGATCCAGTCTCGGTAGGCCGTTGCGTCGGTGTAGACCGACGGGGCCGTGCCGCACACCGGGATCAGGCTGCCGAGGCGGCTGGTGACGCCGGTGAGCTTCCAGTTGCCCGGCTCGCCCTCCAACTGCGGTCCACCGGAGTCGCCGAAGCAGGCGTTGGCCAGCAGCTGTTGGCTACCGGTGCAGATCTCGGTCGGGCCGTCGATCGCGCTCAGCGAGCACTGGCTGTCGGCGACCACCCGCGTCTCCAGCTCCTGCAGCTGGACGGGCGGCTGGCCGCATCCGCGGATCGGGCAGGACAGGCCCCAGCCGATGATCCGCGACGGGGTGCCGTCGGCGCCGGAGCCGGTGGCGATCTCGACCGGGGTCTGCGCCACCGCGTGGTCCAGCTTCAGCAGCGCGACGTCACCGTTGGGGTTCTGGGTGGCGTAGTCCGGGTGCACCACGATCTCGGCCACCCCGGCCTCGGTGCCGCCGGCGGTGTGGTCCGGGCTGCCGATGCGCAGTCCGAGATCGGCCGGAGCGGCGTCTTGCACGCAGTGCGCCGCGGTGAGCACCCACTGCGGTGCGATCAGGGAAGCCCCGCAGCTGTGCTGACCGGCACGCTGCAACGAGGCCATCCAGTCGTACTGCTCGGTCGCGACGCGTCCGCCGACGATCAATGCGCCCGGATTGTCCGAGGCGGTGGCGGCGGTGGCCGTTGCCGGCAGCGCAGCCATGCTCAGCGCCAGTGCTGCGATACCCCCGAGCAGCATGGACGTCCTTTTCACGAATTCTCCTCCCCGACAAGATCCCCTTTTTCGGTGAACGTAAGCGGGGAGTTACCGGCCGGGTACCGCCGACTGCCGGAGCGAATTCGGCGAACTGGCGCAGCGAAGCCCGATGGTGCGGACATTGCCGACTGATCCGGCTAGCCTGGGTGTGTCCACACGGTCTACGACAAGGTGGTGGGCATGGCTGCGGTGTCCCATGAAGTCGATCTGCTGATCGTGGGCGCGGGTCCGACCGGATTGTTCGCCGCCTACTACGCGGGATTCCGCGGGATGTCGGTGGCGGTGGTCGACGCGTTGCCCGAACCCGGCGGTCAGGTGACCGCTATGTACCCGGAAAAGATGATCTTCGATGTGGCCGGATTCCCCGAGGTGCGCGGTCGAGATCTGGTTTCCGCGCTGGTGAAGCAGGCCGGTCAGTACGACCCGATCTACCTGCTCGGTCAGCCCGCCACTGAACTGTCCGATGTGGACGGTGGCTTTCTCGTCGAAGTCGGCGCGGAAGATGCGGTGCGGGCCGGTGCGGTGCTGGTCACGGCGGGCATCGGCGAGTTCAGCCCGCGCCCGCTGCCCGCTGGTGACGCCTGGGTCGGTCGCGGCGTAGTGCACTTCATCCCCGAGCTGTCCGTGCACAGTGGACACGACGTGGTGGTGGTCGGGGGTGGGGACTCCGCCTTCGACTGGGCATTGGCGTTGCACCCGGTGGCCCGCAGCGTGACCCTCGTGCACCGCCGAACGCGGTTCCGGGCGCATCCGGGCCTGGTCAGCAAGGTCGAGGACCTGGGTGTTCCGCTGCTCGTCCCGGCCGAGGTCGCCGAGATCCGCGGCGACGACACCGGGGTGCGAGAGGTGGAGATCGAGGTCAGCGGTCAGCCGCGCCAGGTGCTGCCAGCGCAGACCGTGGTCGCCGCGCTCGGCTTCACCGCGGATCTGGGCCCGATCGAGAAGTGGGGACTGGAGCTGGAGAAGCGCTCGATCCTGGTGGACAGCACGATGCGGACCAACCGGCCTCGGGTCTACGCGGCCGGAGATGTCGCGGCCTATCCGGGGAAGGTCAAGCTGATCGCCACCGGCTTCGGCGAAGCGGCGACGGCGGTCAACAACATCGCCGTCGAGCTCAACCCGGACGCCCACCTCTTCCCGGGCCACTCCTCGAACGAGGGCTAGCGACGGCACTTGGCGCCGGACGGCCGTGAGTGGTTTTTCCGGTAAGAGCCGGGATTTTCATTCCACGAGCCGGTTGCGGTGGGCGGCCCGCAGGAGGAACCGCCCACCACGCACCGGGCTCAGCCGCCGGTGTTCTGGTTGACCCAGTCCGCGTAGGCGACCACGTCGGTGTAGATCGACGGGCCGGTGGCGCAGTTCGGGTCGCCGTTGCCGGAACGGCTGGTCGCGCCGATCAGCTCCCAGCTGCCCGGGCTGCCCTTGAGCTGCGGCCCGCCCGAATCGCCGTAGCAGGCGCCCGAATTGCCATTCGGGTTGTCGGTGCAGATCTCGCCCTGCCCGTCGATGCCGGTGCAGTCCCCGTCGTCGACGATCTGGGTGTCCAGCTCCTGCAGGGCTTGCGGCGCCGGGCCGCAGCCGGGCTCGGCGCAGGTCTGACCCCAGCCGATGATCCGCGTCGCGGTGCCCGCCGGGCCGGAGTCCGCGGCGATGCTGATCGGGGTCGCCTGCAGTTGCTGGTCGAGCTGCAACACCGCGATGTCGGCGGAGGGGTGGATCACCACGTTGGTGACGGTGGCTTCTTCGCCGCCGCTGGTGTGATCGTTGCTGCCGACTCGAACCGAGAACTGGCCGCCACCCTGCACGCAGTGCGCTGCGGTGATCACCCAGTCGGGTTTGATCAGCGAGCCGCCACAGCCGTGCTGTCCCTGCTGCTGCAGGGACACCATGAACGAGTACTCCTCGGTGGCGTCGTGGCCGCCGACGATGAACGGGTCGACATCGTCAGCCGCCGCGACGGCGGGCAGGCCTAGTGCGCCGATCGCGCCGACCGCAGCGATGGCTCCGATGAGAACCGAGCGCTTCCGCATCTCCGTCGAATCCTCCCGTGTGCCCGGCACCGCTGGCCGGATGGGCACAGACAGTAAGCGGGCACATTCTTTCGACGTACCCACGAAGGGAGGAGGTCGACAAAGCCAAAAGCGGTGACCCGCAGCCGAAACCGCAGGTCACCGCTCGGAAAAAGGTGGTGCGCCGGGAGATGGGCGAATATTTCCCAATTTCCCGGTCGAAACCGGTTCGCCGGGGCAGTGATCAGGGCAATAAGCCGTGCCGTGCGGTGTCTTCTGCCCCGAAATCGACATCCCCGAAATCGACATCGGAGTATTCGCGCAGCTTGGACATCTTGTGGTGGCCATCGATCACCCGGACCGTGCCGGACTTCGAGCGCATCACGATCGACTGCGTGGTGCACCGGTTGGCCCGGTAGTGCACGCCCTTGAGCAGCGCGCCATCGGTGATGCCGGTGGCGCAGAAGAACATGTTGTCGCCGCGCACCAGATCGGAAGTCGTCAGCACCTGGTTCACGTCGTGCCCGGCCTCGCGGACCTTGGCGCGCTCGACGTCGTCCCGCGGCCACAGCCGCGCTTGGATCTCACCGTCGAGGCACTTCAGCGCGCACGCGGCGATGATGCCCTCCGGGGTGCCGCCGACGCCCAGCAGCATGTCCACGCCGCTGTCCGGACGGGCCGTCGCGATCGCACCGGCGACGTCACCGTCGGAGATGAACTGGATGCGCGCGCCCGCTTCGCGGACGTCCTTGACTATCTGCTCGTGCCGCGGCCGGTCCAGGATGCACACCGTGACGTCGGAGACGTCGATGTGCTTGGCCTTGGCCACCCGGCGGATGTTCTCCGCGATCGGGGCGGTCAGGTCCACGACCCCGGCGGCCTCCGGGCCGACGGCCATCTTCTCCATGTAGAACACCGCGGACGGGTCGAACATGGTGCCGCGTTCGGACACCGCGAGCACCGCCAGCGCGTTCGGCATGCCCTTGCTCAGCAGCGTGGTTCCGTCGATCGGATCCACCGCGACGTCGCAGTCCGGGCCTTCGCCGTCGCCGACCTGCTCGCCGTTGTAGAGCATCGGCGCCTCGTCCTTCTCGCCTTCGCCGATGACCACGACACCGCGCATCGACACGGTGCCGATGAGTTTGCGCATCGCGTCCACCGCGGCGCCGTCACCAGCGTTCTTGTCGCCGCGCCCCACCCAGCGACCTGCGGCCATCGCGGCGGCCTCGGTGACCCGGACAAGTTCCATCGCCAGGTTGCGGTCCGGTGCTTCGCGCCGTCGTTCAGTGCTGGAGCTCATCGCGCCTCCCGGTGGTGAGCGGTCTTCGGATTTCTCCGGCCCGAGTTCGCCAGGGTTGGGTCCCGCGCTCAGGCTCGTTACCCCGATCTTCGCAGATCGCAAGGCTTGTCGGAGGTCGCGCGTGGGGCAGCCCACTCCTGTTCGGCCGCCTGGCGGGCCCTCGTGCGGCCGGTGAGAGCATGGACGTCGTGGCTGAATCCGGCAACGAGCAACCGGCGCCGTCGCGCCCGCCCCGGACCGCGTCGGCGATGGTGTTCGCCATCTTGCCGCTGGTCCTGGTGGCCTTCGGGGTGGCCGGTCTGGTGGGGCAGTGCTCGTTCAACCCGGGCGGTCCGTCGATCGAGAGCGGCCCGGTACCGACCGTCGACGTCCCCGGTGAGCTGCACAAGGCGGCCGATCGGGTGGAGTTCCCGGTCCGCGAACCGAACCTGCCCGCGAATTGGCGGGCCAATTCGGCGAACGTGACCACGCTCGGCTCGCACGCGCAGGTCGTGCGGGTCGGGTGGTTGACCGGCGGGGCGCGTTACCTGCGGTTGGCGCAGTCGACGGCGTCCGAGGAGGAGTTGGTGGCCGCCGAGACGCGCCAGCCGCCGCACGCCACCGGCACCGTCGACGTGGCCGGTCGGCAGTGGGTGAGCTACCAGAGCGTGCGCGGCGAACAGGCCTGGGTCTCGGAGCTGGCGGGCGTCCGGCTGCTGATCACCGGCAACGCCGACGAACCGGAGTTCCGCACCCTCGCCGAGGCGGCGGTCGCGGCCCCGACCGTCCCCTGACCGGACCCGGCACCGCTCGGGTCAGGGCCCGTATCGGCAGTAGGCCGGTCAGTCCTTCTCGACGGCGGCGAGAGCGCGTTCGACGCGCTCGCGGGCGCCCGCGAGGTGGCGTTCGCAAACCGCGGCCAGAGCTTCGCCGCGCTCCCACAGCGCCAGCGAATCCTCCAGGGACAGCCCGCCCGCCTCCAGCTGCTTGACCACCTCGGCCAGCTGGTCGCGGGCCTGCTCATAACCGAGCTCAGCGACCTCGGGGTGCTCGGCCACCGGGTCGAAGTGCTCGTCCTGCTGCTCGTTCGCGGTCACGGGGTAGAACTCTCCACGTTGCTCTGCACGGACACCACCGCGGTGGCGATCGCCTGGTCGTAGCCGACGAACGCCTCGGCGAACTCGGCGCCGTCGCCCTCGCGCACCGCGTCGTTGATGCGCAACTGCGCTTCCGCGACCCTACGTCGATGCGCCGACGCGGCCCACGACCCGGCCCCCACGTATCCGGAGGTGGCCTCGACCAGCGCGCGCAGCCGGGACGGCAGGTCCTTGCGCTCGGCGGACTGGCAGCCGCCCAGCAACGCGGCCCAACACCCGGCGGCGGTCGCGTCGGCCGCTTCGGCGCAGCGCTGCACCTCACCGGCCCGATCCCGGCGGGGCAGCGAGCCGGTGGCCGCCGACCGCGCGACGCCGACGGTCAGGGGGAGGAACGATGGTTCCTGCTTCGGGTGCACGGTCTCCGTCCTGTTCAACCTGTTCGATCCGGTACGACTGCCTGTATCGCACCGTCAACGACCCGCACTCGCAGGCGGGTTCCCGGCGGTGCCTCGTCCACCGACCGGAGCACACCGTCCGCGCCGTCCTCGACGCGCTGCACGATTGCGTATCCACGAGCCAGAGTGGCCGCCGGGCCCAAGGTCGTCAAGCGAGATCGAGTGGCGGTCAAGGCGTGTCGTTCGGTGTTCAACGCGGTCGTCACCGCGCGGCGGGCCCGGTCGCGCAGCAACCCGACCTGTTCGGCCCGCTGTCGCAGCGGTCCGAACGGGTCGGCCAGCACCGGGCGGCTGCGCAGCGCGTCGAGCAGTCGGCGCTCCCGATCCACCCAGCCGTGCAGGGCGCGGCGGGCGCGGTCGCGCAGCTGGTGGATCCGCTGCGTCTCCTCGGCGACATCGGGCACCACGCGCTTGCCTGCGCCGGTCGGGGTCGAGCAGCGCACGTCCGCGACGTGGTCCACCAGCGGCGAGTCCGGCTCGTGCCCGATGGCGCTGACCACCGGGGTCCGGCAGGCGGAGACCGCGCGGCAGAGCGCTTCGTCGGAGAACGGCAGCAGGTCCTCGACGCTGCCGCCGCCGCGCGCCAGGACGATCACGTCGACCTCCGGCAGCCGGTCCAGCTCCTGCAACGCCGTCAGGATCTGCGGCACCGCGGTCGAACCCTGCACGGCGACGTTGCGGATCTCGAACTGCACCGCGGGCCAGCGCAGCTGCGCATTGGTCAGCACGTCGTGCTCGGCGGCCGACGCGCGGCCGGTGATCAGGCCGACCCGGTTCGGCAGGAACGGCAGCGGGCGCTTGCGCGCCGGGTCGAACAGGCCCTCGGCCTTCAACAGCTGGCGCAGCCGCTCGATGCGCGCCAGCAGCTCCCCGATGCCGACCGCGCGGATCTCGTCGACCCGCAGGCTCAGCGTGCCGCGACCGACGAAGAACGTCGGCTTGCCGTGCACCACGACCCGGCTGCCGTCGGTCAGCGGCGGCTCCATCTCGCGCAGCAGCGAGGCGGCGCAGGTCAGCGTCAGCGACACGTCGGCGGACGGGTCGCGCAGCGTCAGGAACGCGGTGCCCGCACCGGGGCGCAGCGAGATCTGGGTGATCTGCCCTTCCACCCAGATCGTGCCGAGCCGGTTGATCCAGTCGGCGATCTTGCGTGCGACGGTCCGCACCGGCCAGGGCTGTTCAGGACTTGTCGGAGAACTCAGCTTCGCTCCTCATGCGTCGTTGCGCACCGATCGTGCCCCGGGTCCGCGGGACCCGGTCACTGGTTGCGCAGCCGGTCCAGCCGGTTGCGCAGCATCCGGAGGAATTCCGGCCGCTGACCGTGCTGCTGCTCGTAGGCGAGCAGTTCGGCCAGCTCCGCTTCGGAGAACGCGCGGAGCCTGCCCCGCAGCTGCGGCAGCGTCAGGTGGTCGTAGTCGGCCAGCACCGACAGGTCCTCGGCCAGCACCTGCGGTTCCGTCGGCTCGTCCTCGTCGAAGGTCGCCCAGGCGGGCTGTTCCTCGGGGGTGCGCAGTCCGGCGAGGGCCTCGTCGCCCTTGATCGCCAGCTCGGTGATCTGCTGCTGGATCCGCATCGACGCCTGCAACGCTTGGCTGGCCACGGTGACCGGCAGGCCGAGCAGCGTGGCCGGGAGCTGGCGGGCCTGCTCGACGGCGGTGGCCGCGAGCCCGGCGGCGACCCGTACCGGCAGGGGGAACGATGACATGGGCCCAGCCTGCCGCACTTGTGGCCGCGAAGCCATCACCCCACCGCCGGACCGTTGATCGGCGTACCCGGTTCCGGCCAGGCGTCCGGGCCACCCGCGCGCGGCGGTGCCGATGACTGCCGCGCTGAGCGCGTGGGAGCAGATCCGTACCCTTGGCGGTATGACGACCTCTCCCGAGGCCACTGACCTCGTCGACCAGGACGCCAGGCGGACCAAGCGGGTCCTGTTGGCCAAACCGCGTGGGTACTGCGCAGGTGTTGACCGTGCGGTGGTCACCGTCGAGAAGGCCCTGGAGACCTACGGGCCGCCGATCTACGTGCGCAAGGAGATCGTGCACAACCGGCACGTGGTGGACACGTTGTCCGAGCGCGGCGTGATCTTCGTGGACGAGACCGACGAGGTGCCCGAGGGCGCGCTCGTGGTGTTCTCCGCGCATGGCGTGTCCCCGGCGGTGCACGAGGAGGCGGCGCACCGGAACCTGCGCACCATCGACGCGACCTGCCCGCTGGTCACCAAGGTCCACAAGGAGGTCAACCGGTTCGCCCGCGACGACTACGACATCCTGCTGATCGGCCACGAGGGGCACGAGGAGGTCGAAGGCACCGCGGGTGAGGCGCCGGACCGCGTGCAGCTGGTCGACAAGCCCGAGGACGTCGACAAGGTCGAGGTGCGCGACCCGAACAAGGTGGTTTGGCTGTCGCAGACCACGCTCAGCGTGGACGAGACGATGGAGCGGGTGGATCAGCTCAAGGAGCGCTTCCCGGATCTGCAGGCGCCGCCCAGCGACGACATCTGCTACGCCACTTCCAACCGGCAGTCCGCGGTCAAGGCGATGGCGCCGGAGTGCGATCTGGTCGTCGTCGTCGGTTCGCAGAACTCCTCGAACTCCAAGCGCCTGGTGGAGGTCGCCCTGCAGGCCGGCGCGTCCGACGCGCACCTGGTGGATTACGCGACCCAGATCGACGAGGCCTGGCTGACCGGCGTCACCACGGTGGGCGTGACCAGCGGTGCCTCGGTGCCCGACGTGCTGGTGCTGCAGGTGCTGGACCACCTCGCGGAACGCGGCTGGAACCAGGTGGACGAGGTCACCACGGCCAACGAGAAGGTCACCTTCGCGCTGCCCCGGGAACTCCGCAAGGACCTCGACGACAACCCGGACAAGCCCAAGAGCGTCCGCTGACGCCGCAGCGAAAAGGGGCACCCGCGTGGATGCCCTTTTTTCGTGTCTGGAAGCGCATGTCGGTCGTGAGTGGTCGTCTCGGTAAGACCGGGATTCCCGCTCGCGACACGGGCGCTACGACTACCCGAACTGCTCGTCGCGTCGCGGCCGACGGGGGCGCCGGGGCGGCTCCCCCTGCGGCGGCTCCGGCGGTCGCGGTCGACCCGGCGCCTGGCGAGGGCCGGAGCCCCGCTGCGGCGGCACCGCCCGCCCGTCGCGCTCCGGTCGCGCTTCGGCTCCCCGCGCCTTGCCCGGGGTCTCGCCGCGCGCTCTGCCCGGGGTTTCTCGGCCCGGGGTCTCTCTGGCCGGGGTCTCGCCGCTGCGCGGCCGTCCCGGTGCCTGCGCGCGCCCCCGCTCCGACTGGGTGCGCTGCGGGCGCGGCGCGCCGTCGCTCTTCGGCTGCCGGGTGCGCTCCTCGGGCCGCCGCTTCTTGGCGTCTTCGCCGGGTTTCCCGCGGGCCGGAGCGGGGCGACGGCGCTTCTTGGTGGCCGCGTCGCTCTCGGCGACCTCGGGGCGCTCGCGCCGCTGGGTAACGAACATCCGGATCAAGCCGATGCCCAGGGCGACGATCGTGGCCCCGGCCATGATCGGGAAGCTGCTGATCAGCGGTCGCGCCACGGCGAGCGCCTTGCCGGTGAAACCGGCGCCGGCGGCGATGCCGCTGCCGGTGATCAGCACCAGCAGCGGCATGATGATCGTGAGCACCAGCGGCGGCTGCACCATCGGTCCGAACACGTTGCGGCGTTTGACCAGCAGCACGGCCAGCACGCATCCGACGAAGAAGCACGACTTGAACAGGATGCCGGGCTGCGTCCAGATCAAGATGTCCACGACGGTTCCGACCGCGGTCGGAACGACAGCCAGCAGTACGGCCCCCCACAGCGGCACGCCGGTAGCGCCGAATGCGGAGCACACCGACCAGGGTGGTGCGCCATTGCTGGGGGGTGGGGCGCTCTGGCTCTCGCGGATCGCGGTCACGAGTCCCAACGGTAACGGTCCAGTACTTTGCTCCGAGAGCCCTCTTGCGGAACTTGCTTGTTACCGCACGTTGGGTTACGGGTACTTCCTGGCAGCGTGACCGCTATGTGATGTTGGTGCAGCCGAATGGATGCCCTGTCGCCTGGGCAGGTGTGTGAACCTTGACACAGATAGTGCGACCATCTTAGCGTCCGGGCAATCGTTTTCTCGCGATTCGCGAGCGGCGTGACGGGGGTCCTATGAGCACGGCGCCACCGCTGGTCGAGATGACCGGCATTACCAAGCGTTACGGGGGTGTGCTGGCGTGTGACGGGGTGGATCTGACGGTCCACACCGGCGAGGTGCATGCGTTGCTGGGGGAGAACGGTGCGGGCAAGAGCACGCTGATGAAGGTGCTCTCCGGGGACGTCACCGATTACGCAGGGTCGATCTCGGTCGAGGGCAATCCGGTGCAGTTCGGCAAACCGGCGGACGCCCAGCACGCCGGGATCGCGATGATCCACCAGGAACTCGACCTGGTGCCCGGACTGAGCGTCGCCGAGAACCTCTACCTCGGTCGGGAGCTGCGCAACCGGTTCGGCGTGGTGGACCGCCGGAAGATGGCCGCGCACACCCGCGAACTGCTGCGGCGCACCGGCATCGACCTCGATCCGCTGCGCCCGGTCGGCGAACTGCGCATCGGCGAGCAGCAGTTGGTGACCATCGCCCGCGCGCTGTCGCTGGACGCGAAGGTGCTGATCATGGACGAGCCGACCTCGGCGCTGTCCAGCACCGAGGTGGAACGGCTGTTCGCGGTGATCAGCGAGCTGCGCCGGAGCGGCACCGGGATCGTCTACATCTCGCACCGGATGGATGAGATCGGCCAGGTGGCCGACCGCGCCACCGTGCTGCGCAACGGCCGCAAGGTCGCCGAGTTCGACGCCCGGAAGTTGACCGCGGAACAGGCCGCCGAGGCGATGGTCGGCCGGTCGGTGCAGACGATGTTCCGCGCCGAGCGCGGCGCCGTCGGCGACGAGCTGCTGGTGGTGTCCGGGTTCGCGGTCCGCCCGCGCCGACCGCGGGTGGGGCGCCGGGAACCCGACGGCATCGATCTGACCGTGCGTCGCGGGGAGATCGTCGGGCTGTGCGGGTTGCTCGGCTCAGGTCGCACCGAACTGCTGGAATCGCTGTTCGGTGCGGGGTCCTCCGGCACGTGGGAGGGGGAGGTGACCCTCGACGGGCACCGGGTGCGGCCGAGGGGTCCGCACCGGGCGCTGCGGGAGGGCATCGCCTTCGTGCCGGAGGACCGCAGGAGTTCCGGTCTGGTGCTCGAACATTCGGTGCTGGCCAACACCGTGCTGTCGGTGCTGGACCGGCTCGGGGTGGCCGGGCTGGTGCGCCGTCGCGCCGAGATGTCCACGACCGAGCGCAGCGTGCAGCAGCTCAAGATCAAGCTCGGCCGGATCCTCGACCCGGTCGGCACCCTTTCCGGTGGTAACCAGCAGAAGGTCGTGTTCGGGCGGATGTTGTTGACCGAGCCGCGCCTGCTGCTGTTGGACGATCCGACCCGCGGCGTGGACATCGGCGCGAAGTCCGAGATCTACCAACTGCTCGGCGAGATCGCCGGGCGCGGCATCGGGGTGCTGCTGGCGTCCTCGGAGCTGCCGGAGCTGGTCGGCGTCTGCCACCGGGTGGTGGTGTTGCGCGCCGGGCGCAGCGTGGCCGAGTTCGACACCGCTGAGATCGGTGAAGCCGATTTGTTGGCGGCCGCCATGGGCGAGAGCGTGGTGGCCGACGAGTTAGGGCCGGTGGTCGGCACCGGACCGCAGAACTCTGGGGGAGGCGCGCGGTGACCAACCAGACGGAACAACGGCCTGCGGAACCGGGCGGTTCGGTGCCTGCCGGGTCGAAGCGGGGCAGCACCGTCGAAACGCTGTTCCGGTTCCAGAGCATCTTCGGACTGGTCGCGGTGTTCCTGGCGGCGGTGATCTTCTCGCCCCGCAACGATGGTCAGATCCTGTTCCTGACCAGCGACAACTTGTTCAACATCGTGCGCGCGGTGTCCGAGATCGGGATCATCGCGATCGGTTTGACCTTCGTGATCCTCATCGGCGGCATCGACCTGTCGGTCGGCTCGGTGCTCGGGTTGGCCGCGGTGGGGTCGGCAGTGCTGATGGTCGAGGACGACTTCGGTGTGTGGGCCACGGTCGCGTTGGTGCTGCTCGCGGGCGTTGCCTTCGGCCTGCTGCAGGGCACTGCCGTGGCGTTGCTCGGGGTGCAGGCCTTCATCGTCACGCTGGCCGGTCTGCAGATCGCGCGCGGCCTGGCGCGCATGTGGTCCGGTGGCGAGACGGTGCAGATCTCCTACGGCGATGGGCCGGGGCAGGCGCCGATGCTGTTCTCCCTGCTCGGCGAACGCACATTCGGCGGTGTGGTGCCGATTCCGGCGCTGATCTTCGTCGTGGTGGCCGTCGTGGCGATCCTGTTCCTGCGCTCCAGCGCCTTCTCCCGCCACCTCTACGCCATCGGCGGCAACGAGAAGGCGGCCCGGCTCTCGGGTGTGCCGGTGAACCGGGTCAAGATCATCGCCTTCGGCATCGCCGGGTTCTGCGCCGCGTTGGCCGGTGTCGTGCACGCCGGTCAGCTCAACGCGGGCAGCCCGAACGACGGAATCGCCTACGAGCTCGACGGAATCGCCGCGGTGGTGGTCGGCGGCACCAGCCTGGCCGGTGGCCGGGGTTCGGTGATCGGCACCATCGCGGGTGCGCTACTGCTCGGCATCCTCAACAACATCCTCAGCCTGAACAGCGTGAACACCGATCTGCAACTGCTGATCAAAGGTTTGGTGATCGTCGCGGCGGCGGCGTTGCAGCGACTGCGCCCCACGTCGTGAACCAACATCCGGGAGGAAGCACGATGCGCATGACAACGAAGTCCTTGGTCGCAGTCACGTGCGCCGCGGTCGCGTTCGCCGCCGCCGGTTGCGGTACCACCAGCGAGAACACCGGACAGGTACAGGTCCAGGATCCGACCAAGAACTGCCAGGGGCCTGGCGGCAAGTACACCATCGGGATGAGCCAGGCCAACCTGGCCGAGCCGTACCGGGTGCGGATGGACGACGACATCCGCAAGGCGGCCGAGAAGGTGCCGCAGTTCGAGGTGCAGTTCGCCGATGCCGCGAAGGACAACTCCAAGCAGGTCAGCGACGTGGAGAACTTCATCACCAAGCAGGTCGACCTGCTGATGATCTCGCCGAACGAGGCCGCGCCGCTGACCGATGTGGTGAAGAAGGCCTACAACAGGGGCATCCCGGTCGTCGTGCTGGACCGCAAGGTGGAAGGGGATGCCTACACCACCTACATCGGTGCGGACAACGTCCAGATCGGGCGGCAGGCCGGCGAGTACTTCAAGACCACGCTGCTGCCGCAGGGCGGCAAGATCCTGCAGCTCAAGGGCCTGTCCGGCTCGACACCGGCCGCGGAGCGGGAACAGGGCTTCAAGGAAGGCATCCAGGGCTCCGCGATCGAGATCGTGGCCACCGAGGACGGTGAGTGGGAGCGTTCGGTGGGGCAGCAGAAGATGGACGCGCTGCTCAAGGCCCACCCGGACGTCCAGGCGGTCTACGCGCAGAACGATCCGATGGCCGAGGGCGCGTACCTGGCCGCCCAGGCGGCCAATCGAACCGACCTGAAGTTCGTCGGCATCGACGGGTTGCCCATTCCCTCCGGCGGCATCAAGGCGGTCGAGGAGGGTCGGTTGCAGGCCACCAACCTGTACCCGACCGGTGGTGAGGAGGCGGTCGAGGCGGCCAAGAAGATGCTGGTCGACTGCCAGCAGGTGCCCAAGACGCAGACCTTGCAGACCGAACTGGTCACCAAGGACAACGCCGCCGATGTTTACGCTCGGCTCAACCAGAGCTGACCCGATCGGGTGTCGCGAGTGGTCA
The DNA here is from genome assembly GCF_052246905.1 of Saccharopolyspora antiqui. Lineage (NCBI taxonomy): Bacteria > Bacillati > Actinomycetota > Actinomycetes > Pseudonocardiales > Pseudonocardiaceae > Saccharopolyspora > Saccharopolyspora antiqui. Next base: position 16,043 of record NZ_JBQQBO010000021.1, on the reverse strand, counting down.
TGGTCGTAAGAATGGCCATGACCACTCACGACCGGTCGCGCGGCCCGGCTGCGTTCCTGGTGGTCGGTGGTATTTTCGATCTACTGTGGATTGTCGCGTCCGCTGGTCGATTCCGTTGGTGGTACGGCGTTTGGTGCGCGAAGAATCGAATAACACCTGGATGGTGGTTGTCGGCGCCCGCTGGTCCGGCAACCATCTTATTGAGTGAATTCGCACCGCGGATTCTTTGCAACCGCCCGTGTTGGATGGCTTCGTGGAGATCTCCTTCTTACGCTGCGCTCAATGCGCGAGTGATCTTCCACCCAGAGGCCGGACGAAAATTTCATCCAGTCGCGCACCACCATCGGAGACAGCGGCATCACCGTCTACAGCGGACAGTGGTGTGTGGGGAGGGCGAGCACGATGAGAGACCGCTCAGCAACGTCGCTACCGGCCAACGGTCGTCGGCGCGCCCGTAGACTCGGCGCGTACCTCGGGGTCGCTTCGCTGGCGGCAGCCGCCGTGGTGGCCGACGCCGGATTCAGTTCCGTTCGCGCATATGGCCAAACACCGGCACCGACGAAAGGTCCAGTCGGTTGGGAGACGTATCGCAATCTCGACGGGTTGGCGCAACTGCGCGGTGCCGAACAGTCATTGCAGTTCTCCAGTTACGACCGAACCGGCGGTAACAACGACGGATTCGAAGGAACCTATTCCTGCCTGCGCACCTCGGATCTCGGTTGTGTAATCGCCGAACACACCGGAGCGGGTGAGATCTCCTCCATCTGGACTACCCGAGAACCACTCGGTGACGTAACCGCCACCGGCGACATCGTCGTCGAACTCGACGGCCGAGTGGTGCTGGACGCGCCGCTGGTCGACGTGGTCAACGGGCGGCTGGGCGCACCGTTCGAGTGGCCGCTGGTCGGCAACGCCGACGACGCCGCGGGCGGCGCGGTCATCAAGGTCCCGATGCCGTTCCGCGAATCCATGCGGGTCACGGTGCGCAACAACCCGTACTTCTACCACGTCGACTACCGCTCCTTCCCGGACGCCGAGGGCGTGGAGACGTTCAACCCCAACGATTCCGCCAGCGATGTGCTCGCGCGGCTGCGCGCGTTCGGGGAGGTCGACCCGAAGCCGAACGCCGGCGGCACGCCGGTCCGCCAGGACTTCGACCTGCCACCCGGCGCGGCGGCCACGGTCGCCGAGCTCAGCGGTCCAGCGCAGATCAACCAGCTGCGGGTCCGGTTGCCGCAGGTGGTGGCCAGTCCGCAGGTGGTGGACGACGGCCGGGCGTTCGGAGCCGGTGGCGGCAGCCGGTTCCAGCTGCGGGTCCACCCCGACAACCAGGGCATTCGGGTGATCCGACGGTACGATCCGCAGGTCGCCGACCAGGTCGGCAGCCTGCACGTCAACGGTCAGCAGGTCGGCGAGTGGCGCAGCGGCGCGGCCACCCCAGGGCTGTGGGGCGTGCAGGTGATCGAGGTGCCCCCGGATGTGACGGCGGGCCAGTCCTCGGTGGACGTCGAGAACCGGTTCATCTCGTCTTCGCTGGACTTCAACGAGTTCCGCTACGACGTGCAAAGCCTGGTCAATGGCGAGTGGGTGCGCACCGACGTGCTCGACCTCGGTCCCGGGCATCCCGGCGAGGAAGCAGCGCACGACTACCGCATCGACAACCCGGTTTTCGCCCGGTCCAAGCTCCTCGGGCGCTACGCGATTCCGCCGGAGGAGGTCGCGGCCTCCGACGCGGTGCTGGAGGGCGCCCGGCTGCGCATCACCTTCGACGGTCGGACCACGGTGGATGCGCCGATCGGCGAGTTCTTCGGCACCGGGCTCGGTGAGCACGACGTGCGCACCCTGATGAGCTCCGTCGACCCCGGTCTGGACGGCTGGTACACGGCCTGGTGGCCGATGCCGTTCAGCCAGCACGCCAGGGTCGAAGTGGTCAACGGCAGCGGGCTGCCGATCACCGGTGCCAGCGCCGAGGTGACCAGCTCCAGCGCCCAGATCGACCCCAACACCGGGTACTTCCACGCCACCCACCAGCGCGGACCCACCGTGCAGGGGCAGGACTGGAACTTCGTGAACGCAACCGGTGCTGGCACGTTCTACGGCGTCACGCACAGCATGCGCGGGTTGATCCCGCCGAACGCGACGCAGCGCGCCGACGAACCGCACTCCGACGAACGGCAGGCGGCCAACCAGCGCAACTACCTGGAGGGCGACGAGCGGTTCTACGTCGACGGCGCCGGTGCCCCGGCGTGGCACGGCACCGGCAGCGAGGACTTCTACGAATCCGGCTGGTACTTCCGGTTCGGCACCACGTTCTCCATGCCGTTGGCCGGGAACCCCTCGCACGAGATCAACGTGGACGGCTGCCAGTACGACTGCACCGGCGCCTACCGGCTGCTGGTCAACGATGCGGTACCGTTCCGCAACGGTCTGGTGGCCGGGATCGAGCACGGTCCGATGAATGACGAGCCGGGCGACTACAGCTCGACGGCGTACTGGTACGGCGGCCTGCCGCCCCAGCGACTGCCCATCCAGCTGCCCCAACCGCCCAGCGCGCCGCCCACCACCCCGTCGCGGTCACCGGAAATGCCGGTCGAGCCGTCGACACCACCGGCCGAACCGAGCGAAACCACCGTCCCCGAGTCAGGAACGCCGGACACCACGGGCCAGGACGACGGCAACACCCCGGTGGACGTCCAGCAGGCGGTCGAGGACGCGATCAGGCAGCACCAACGCGACAACTAGGTTTGTTTTATAAGCGGTGTAGCCGCTTGCGGTGTGGGACTCAGCTCGCACCGCCGCGGGTTCTCAGGCGTCTCCTCGGGAGGACAGCCTCGACGTGGTGAATTGGCATTCATGATGTCGGGGATCCCGGACCGAGGGGGCGTCTGAGGTTCCGCTACCCGCACCGCTACGCAAACCACCTCTGAAACAGTCTCTAGCGGTCGGTCAGGCTCGGGTGCTGCTGGCTCTGGCGACCAGGTGCGCCGATAGCGTCGTGGTGGTCGTTTCGGTGCGTTCCCCGCTGATCCGGCCGAGCAGCAGCTGCGCGGCGACCACACCCATGTCGTAGGCGGGCTGGGCGACGACCGTCAGCGGCGGGTCGAGCAGCGTGGCCCAGGGCGCGTCGTCGAAGGCGACCACACCGATGTCCCGGCCGGGACGAAGGCCCAGCTCCGCGCACATCTCCAGGACACCCACCGCCATCATGTTGTTCGCCACCAGCACCGCGTCCGGCCTGTCGTCCTGGGTCAGCAGCGAACGCGCGGCCTGCTTCGCGCCAGCGGCCTTGAACTCCGAACGCCGCACCAGGTCCGCCGACTCGGCCAGGCCCGCCGCGCGCAGCCCGTCGTGGTAACCGGCCAGCCGGTCGTCGGCGGTGAGCACGCCGCTGGGGCCGGTGAGGCAGCCGATCCGGCGGTAGCCCTGCTCGGCCAGGTGTTCGGTGGCCTCCTCGGCGGCGAGCCTGCTGTCCACCAGCACGGTGTCACCCGGCGAGTTCGGCAGGGGCCGGTCCACTGCCACCGCGGGTGTGCGGCTGAGCCTGAGCAGCTCGGCGCTGTCCCCGCGGCCGGTCGGTGACAGCAGCACCCCGGCCATCCGCTCCTGCAGGGCGACGTCGATGTACTCGTGCTCCTTGTCCGGTTCGTCGTCGGAGTTGCACAACACGACCGAGTAACCGGCGGTGTGCGCCACGTCCTCGACGCCGCGGGCGATCGCGGTGAAGAACGGGTTCTCCACGTCGGAAATGATCAACGCCAGCACCGCGGTCTCCTGTTTGCGCAGGTTGCGGGCGGGGCCGTTGGGGCGGTACCCGAGCTCGGCGGCAGCCGCCAGCACTCGCGCCGCCAGCGCCGGATCGACGGTGCTCTTGCCGTTGAGCGCGCGTGAGACCGTCGCGGTGGACACTCCGGCGCGGGTTGCCACGTCACTGATCGTCGCCATGGCTCCTCCTGGTGCCCTCTTCCCGAGTGATGGCGAGCCGTCTGCCTTGACAGCCCGTGTAATGCCAGAATAGCGTCCGAGAAAACGATTGCTCGCCGGTCGTATCGGCGTTTGAGCGACGAGCTTTGCCGGTCGGGCGTCCCCACCGGAGTTCAATCGGTGAGTTGCCCGCAGCGCCGCCCACATGCCCCCGCTGCCGGTTCCGCAGCAGTCGACGTCGCCTGTCACCGAATTTTGGAGGAACCGTGGCTCGCATCGGTGTCGTCAGCATTTCCGATGGCCGTGATCACGTCCACGCGCGCAACGCGGAGTTCATCCAGTCCAAACAGGACGCTCTGGTCCAGGCGCTGCGCGGCGCCGGGCACGAGGTGGTGGTCGGCGACGAGCTGATCGCCACCAACGCACTGGCCACTTCGGTTTCCCGCAAGGTCGCCGCCGCGGACGTGGACGTCACGGTCTTCTACTACGCGGTGTGGGCCTTCCCGCACTTCACCATGCTGGCCGCGGACGCCACCCGCAGCCCGCTGGTGCTGGTGGCCAGCACCGATCCGACCGAACCGGGCCTGGTCGGCATGCTCGCCGCGGGCGGTGCGCTGGACCAGATCGGTCGCCGCCACACCCGCGCCTGGGGTGCCCCGGACGACACCGAGCTGATCGAGAAGATCGGTGTGCACGCCACGGCCTCCGCCGCGGTGCAGTCGCTGCACGGCGCCACGTTCGGCCGGTTCGGGGGGCGGCCGATGGGCATGAACACCGCGGTCGCCAACACCGACCAGTGGATGCGCAAGTTCGGCATCGACGTGGAGGAGATCGACCAGTACGAGCTGGTCCTGCGGGCCGAGAAGGCGGACACCGCCGAGGCGCGCAAGGCGCGCGAGTGGATCGAGCAGAACGCCGCCGGGGTGCACTACGACGGCAAGAAGCTGACCCCCGAGCTGCTGGAACGGCAGATCCGGTCCTACCTGGCGATCCGGGACATCATCGCGGAGCGCAACCTGGACTTCTCCGGGATCAAGGCGCAGCCGGAGCTGACCGAGAACTTCGCCACCATGGACGTCACCGAGGCGTTCCTCAACGACCCCTACGACTGGAACGGCCCGAAGGAACCGCACGTCTGCGCCACCGAGGCGGACATGGACGGCGCGCTGACCATGCAGCTGTTCAAGGCGGTGGCCGGTACCCCGGTGCTGTTCGCCGACGTGCGGCACTACCACGGTGACCGGGACATCTGGGACCTGTGCAACTCCGGTCAGCACGCCACCTGGTACGCCGCCCGCAGCGACGACCCGGCGGAGAACCTCGCGAAGGTCAACTTCTACCCGGAGGTGTTCTTCTTCCCGGCTGGTGGCGCGTCGGTGCAGCACATCGCGGCGCCTGGGCAGATGACGCTGGGGCGGCTGACCCGCGAGGACGGCCAATACCGGCTGCAGCTGATGCTCGGCGAGTTCGAGAGCTATGACGATGCGACCAACCAGCGGCTGATGGACCAGTCGACGCCGGAGTGGCCGCACGCCTTCGCCCGGTTGGACGCGCCCGGCGAGCTGTTCCTGTCGAAGTTCGGTGCCAACCACATCCACGCCGTGCCGGGTGACCACCGCGCCGCGCTGCGGGCCGTCGCCGACCAGCTCGACGTTCGACTCGACGAGTGGACTCGCGGCTGATCGGACCTACGATGTGACGCGATTTCGCGAGAGATTGACATTCATCCGGGTTGAACCGACATTTCCCGCGAAATCGCACCAGCCCTGGTCCCAGTGAGGAGGACGGCGGAGATGGCCGACGCAGTGTTGCTCGGGATCGACATCGGCACGTCGAGTTCCAAGGGGGTGCTGGTCAGCACCGATGGGCGGATCATCGCTCGCGCGAGCCGACCGCACGAGACCTCCTACCCGCACCCGGGCTGGGTGGAGCACGACCCGGAGTCGGTGTGGTGGGACGACTTCCTGGCGCTGGCCGGGGAACTGGCATCGGCCGCCGAGGGCCGCGAGATCGTCGGCCTCGGTGTCAGCGGCATCGGCCCGGTGCTGCTGCCCGCCGACGGTGCCGGAAAACCGCTGCGCCCGGCCATCCTCTACGGCGTGGACACCCGCGCGACCGAGGAGATCGCGGAGCTGACCGAAGAGCTCGGTGCTGACGAGATCCTGCGCCGTGGCGGCTCGGCGCTGTCCACCCAGGCAGTGGGGCCGAAGATCCGCTGGCTGGCCAAGCACGAGCCGGAGGTCTACCAGCGCACCGAGATGCTGCTGATGTGCAGCTCCTACCTGGTGCACCGGCTGACCGGCCGGTACGTGCTCGACCACCACTCGGCCAGTCAGTGCGATCCGCTCTACGACCTGGAGGCCCGCGACTGGTCGGCGGACTGGGCGTCGCGCGTCGCGCCGAACCTGCCGCTGCCGGAGCTGGCCTGGCCGACCGAGGTGGTCGGCCGGGTCACCGCGCAGGCCGCCGCCGAAACCGGGCTGCCCGAAGGACTTCCGGTCACCGCGGGCACGGTCGACGCGTGGGCCGAGGCCACCAGCGTGGGCGTGCGGCAACCCGGCGACGTGATGTTGATGTACGGCACCACGATGTTCTTCGTCGAGGTGCTTACCGAGGTGCGGCCGCATCCGGCGCTGTGGGCCACCTGCGGCGCGTTCCCCGACACGTACACGCTGGCCGCCGGGATGGCCACGTCGGGCGCGGTGACCCAATGGCTGCGCACCCTGGTGGGCGGCGATTTCGCCGAACTGGTCGAGGAGGCCACCGCGGTGCCCGCGGGCAGCCGCGGGCTGTTGTTGCTGCCGTACTTCGCGGGCGAGCGGACGCCGATCTTCGACCCGGACGCGCGCGGCATGCTCGCCGGGCTCACCACCAGCCACGGCCGGGCCGAGCTCTACCGGGCCGCGCTGGAGGGCATCGGTTTCGGCGTCCGGCACAACCTGGAGGCGATGAGCGAGGCGGGCGGCGCGGCTCGTCGGCTGGTCGCCGTCGGGGGCGGCACCCAGGGCGGGCTGTGGACCCAGATCGTTTCCGACATCACCGGTCAGCAGCAGCAGGTCCCGGCCGAGACGGTCGGTGCGGCCTACGGAAACGCGCTGCTCGCGGGTATCGGTACTGGGACGGCCGTCGAACCGGACAACTGGAATCCCGTAACTCGGACGGTACAACCGAACCCGGAGCACACCGAGCGTTACGACGCCTACTTCCGCCAGTACCGGGATCTCTACGACTCGACGGTGCGGATCGCGCACTTCTTGGCCGCTGAGCAGCGCGCCGCCGACGAGCGTGGCTGATCGACGAATGGCGTGCCGCTGATCTTGTTAAGCTCATGCATTTGGGTGAGGGTTAACAAGATCGGGGAGGCGCGGGACCGATGCCGGTGACACGACGTGTCTTAGCGGCGTGCTTCGCCTTGGTGGCGTTGGTCGCGGCAGGCTGCTCGCGCGAATCGGATGCCGACGAGGCCCTACCGGTCGACGTCGCGGTCCGCGATCTTGGCGCGGCCAACGTGGTGCGCGACCAGGTCTACGCGCAGCGGGACACCGGCGCGCTGAAGCTCGATCTGTTCCTGCCCGAACCGCGGGACACCCCGACACCGCTGGTGGTGTACGTGCACGGCGGCGGCTGGGATGCCGGGAACCGCAGCCTGGACGCGGATTCCGCGGCGCCGGAGGCCTTGGCGGCGCAGCGCCTGCTGGAACACGGCTACGCGGTCGCCACTGTGGATTACCGGCTGACCGGTGTCGCGCAGTTCCCGGCGCAGGTCATCGACGTCGCCGACGCGGTGCGGTGGTTGCAGCAGCGGGCCGGGCAGTGGCAGCTCGACGCCGACCGGATCGGGCTTTGGGGCGCTTCGGCGGGTGGGCACCTGGTGTCGCAGCTCGGTGCGGTGGCGGGTGATCCGACGAAGCCGGGCGGTGGGCTCTCCGGCATTCGCGCCGTGGTGGACTGGTTCGGCCCGACGGACATGAGCGCCGGTGCGCAGCAGGCGAATCCGCAGATGCAGGAATACGCGCGCCGGGTGGTGCAGCAGCTGTTCGGGTGCATGCCGGTGGACTGCCCGGGGACGGCGGACGCGGCCAGCCCGATCAAGAACATCTCCGGGGACGAGCCGCCGTTCCTGATCCAGCAGGGCACCGCGGATTCGCTGGTCCCGATCGAGCAGAGCCTGGACTTCGCCGCGAGCCTGCGCCGCCTCGGCGTTTCGGTCGAGCTGCACCCCTACGAGGGTTTGGACCACGGCTTCGGCCGGGGCCCGCACAACGCCATGATCGTCGACACGGCCACGGCCTTCATCGAAACCCACGTCTGACCGCGGGTCGTGAGTGGTTGTTCCGGTAAGAACTCACGAGGTGGAGGGCCCGGCGTGTGCTGTTCAGAAGCGTTCGTTCTCGCGGTCTCGGATGATGCGCTGCGCCACGTCGATCCCTTCCGGTTCCCGCACCGGCACCGGTAGCGCGCCGCCCACCAGGCCTTCTTCGTCGTGGCGGATGGTGCCGATGCCGCCGGAACCCGCGGCGTCGGCCAGCGGTTGGACCGCGCCGCGCAACGACTCCAGGGCGTCGAGTTCGCGGCGGCGAGCGGAGACGAAGCGCTGCAGGTGCGTGCTGGAGAGGTTCACCGCTTCCACCGCGCCGGACGCGGCGCGCTGGGCCCGGACCGCCTGGGCGCGCACCTGCTCGATGTCCTCGGCGATCGTGCGTTCCGTGGCCGCGAACATCGACGCCGCAGCCAGCACCGCGAATCCCGTTGGCCCGCAGAGGAAGACCCGCTTGTCCAACAGCCAGGTCAGCAGTTGCGGGTCGGTGTCCAACGCGGCGATCACGGCGGCGTCGGAGGGCACGAACATGATCGATCCGTAGATCGCGTCGGCCCACTTCTGGTAGCCCTTGCCCGCGAGTTCGGTGGCGCGGGAGCGGATGTTGCGCACGTGCACCCGCAGGGCGTCGGTGCGTTCTTCGGGATCGTCGGTCTCCATCGCCTCGGCCCACACGGCCAGGCTCGCCTTGGCGTCCACCGGAACCTGGCGTCCACCACCAACGGCGAGCACCATGTCCGGCCGCGCCGCGCCACCACCGGCGAGGTCGGTTTGCAGCGTGAAGTGGACGCCCTCGCGCAGGCCCAGCGACCGCGCGGTCTCGACGAGCACCTGCTCACCCAGTTCGCCGCGGCCGGTGATGGAGGCGAACGCCACCTCGTAGCGGCGCAGCGCGGCCTGCTGCTCGGTGGTGCGGGCGCGTTCGGCCTCGACCATCCGCAGTGCTTCGTCGGCGCGGCGCGCGCTGTCGGTGTACAGCCGCCAGATCAGCATCAGTGCGGCCGCGAACAGCAGCGTCAGCACGATGACGATGGTGATCAGGACGCCGGTACCCACATGAGCTCCGTCCGGTAGTGGTCGCTGCGGCTCAAATGATGGCCGACCCGCCCGACAACATCACGAACAGCCACGTCGTCCACACGGCGCACTGCTGATCGCAGCTGGTGATCAACGCCGCACTCGATGGGGTGAGAGTGTGCGACACGCCGAAGCGATGTGGGGGGTCGACGATGTTCGGCGGTCGCGCCGATAGCTTGGGGCGCATGCGAGTGCTGCACACCTCCGACTGGCACGTGGGACGCACGTTCCACGGCCGAGATCTGCTCGGAGATCAGGAAGCCGTCCTGGGTGGACTGGCCGATCTGGTCGCCGCCGAGCAGGTCGACGTCGTGGTGGTCGCCGGCGATCTCTACGACCGCGCGGTGCCATCGGGTGAAGCGGTGCAGACCTGCGTGCGGGTGCTCGCCCGGATCCGCGAGGCGGGCGCCCAACTCGTGGTCACCTCGGGCAATCACGACTCCGCCGCGCGCGTCGGTGCGTTCGCCGAGTTCGCCGCGGCGGGCGGACTGCACCTGCGCACCCAGATCGCCCGGCTGCACGAGCCGGTCGTGCTCGCCGACCAATACGGTCCGGTCGCCTGCTACGGCATCCCCTACCTCGAACCGGATCCGGCACGACACGCGCTGCAAGCGTGCGCCGACGTGCCCGGTGCCAGCCCGGAGATCACCTCGCGCGGCCATGCTGCGGTGCTCACCGAAGCGATGAACCGGGTCCGCGCCGAACTCGCCGAACGTCCACAAGGGACTCGGTCGGTGGTGTTGGCGCACGCGTTCGTCACCGGCGGCGACGGCTGCGATTCGGAGCGCACCATCGCGGTAGGGGGTGTCGAGCAGGTGCCGGGCTCGGTGTTCGACGGCGTCGACTACGTCGCGTTGGGACACCTGCACGGTCCACAGCGGCTCGCCGACCACCTCCGGTATTCCGGCAGCCCGCTGGCGTACTCGTTTTCCGAGGTGGCGCAGCGCAAATCGGTGTGGCTGGTGGATCTGGACGCGGGTGGCCTGGCCGGTGTCGAGCGCCGCGAACTGCCGGTGCCGCGACGCCTGGCCGCGGTGCGGGGTTCGCTGGACGACCTGCTCACCGAGTCCGAGTACGCCGATCTGGAAGAGTGCTACCTCTCGGCGACCCTGACCGACGAGGTGCGGCCGTTGGAGCCGATGCGGCGGCTCCAGCAGCGCTTCCCGCACGCCGTGCACCTGGAGTGGAAACCGGCGGTCGGCCGCGCGACGGCGCCGCTGCGCTACGCCGAGATCGTGCGCGGTCGCGATGACCACACCCTGGCCGCCAGGTTCGTGGCCGACTGCCGTGGGGCGGAACCGAGCGAATCCGAGCGCGCCCTGCTCACCGAGGCACTGCGCGCGGTCAGCGCGGCGGAGGGGGCGAGATGAGACTGCACCGCCTCGAAGTCACCGCGTTCGGTCCGTACCGCGACCACCAGGCGGTGGACTTCGACCAACTCGGCGCCGACGGCCTCTTCCTGCTGCACGGCGACACCGGGGCGGGCAAGACGACGCTGCTGGACGCGGTCGCCTTCGCCCTCTACGGCTCGGTGCCGGGCGCCCGCGGAGAGGTCAAGCGACTTCGTTGCGACACGGCGGATTCCGACACGATCACCAAGGTCGTGCTGGAACTGACGGTGCAGGGGCAGCGCCTGCGGCTGGAACGCAGCCCGGAGTACCAGCGGCCGAAGAAGCGCGGCGACGGGCACACCACGCAGCCGGCCAAGGCATCGCTGACCTGGGTCGGTGGTGCGCCCACCGAGCAGCCACCGGAAGGCCTGACGCGCATCGACGAGGTCGGCCGCACGGTGCAGCGCCTGCTCGGCATGACCGTCGAGCAGTTCTTCCAGGTCGTGATGCTGCCGCAGGGCGAGTTCGCGCGATTCCTCCGCTCCGACACCGCCGAACGCGAGCAGCTGCTGGAGAAGCTGTTCGGCACCGAACGCTTCGGCGAGGTCGAGCGCTGGTTCGTCGAGCGCCGTCGGCAGCGCGGCCGGGAGGTCGAAGCGCAGGGCCAGCAGGTGCGCGAGCTGCTGGCGCGCATCTCCCAGGTCTGCGGGTCCGAGCCGGACGCTGACGAGCAGAACTGGTTGGAGGACGTCGAAAAGCTGTCCGTCCGCGAGCTGGAGGGCACGCAGGCCGAGCACTCCCGCCTGCGGCGCGAGCGGGAGGTCGCGGAGACCAAGCTGACCGAGTGCCGCGAGCTCGCCGACAAGGTGCGCCGGGTCCGGCAGGCGAACGCGACACTGGCCGAGGTCGGCGAACAGCAGGCCCAGCACGATGCCTGGCGGGCGGAACGCGAGGCCGCGCAACGCGCGGTCCCGGTCCGCGCAGCGCGGACAACGGCGTCGCGCGCCGAGCAGGAGCGCGACAACGCGCGGGCGGAGGTGGCTGCCGCGGCAGCCCGCTGCGAAGTGGATGCCGACACGCCGCTGGCTGAACTCCGTTCGCTGGCCGGGGCCAAGCGGGAGGAAGCCGGTGGCCTCGCGCACCTGATTCCGGAGGCGCAGCAACAGGAATCCGATCGCCGGAAGTTGACCGAGCTGGCTCAGCGGATCACCGCGGACGAGCAGCAGGAGGCGGCGCTCGTCGAACAGCAGGCCGCCTTGCCCGACCGCATCAGCACCGCGCGGCAGCAGGTCGACGAAGCGAAACACGCCGAGTTGCGGCTGGAAACCGTGCAGGCGCGTGGCACCGAGGTGGCCGCCCTGCTGCAGACCGCGCGAGAAATGCCCGCCGCACAACAGGAATTCGCGGCGGCGACCACGCGCGCGCAACAGGCCATCGACGCGCACCAGCAGGCGCGCGATCTGCTGCAGGAGCTCCGCGCCCGCAGGCTCGCCGGGATGGCCGCCGAACTCGCGGCCCGACTGACGCCCGACGAACCGTGCCCGGTGTGCGGATCGGTCGAACACCCGGAACCGGGCAAGCCGGTCGACGACCCGGTGCGCGCCGAAGACGAGGACAACGCCCAAACCGAGGAACAGCAGGCGCACGCGCGTCGCGAAAAGGCCACCGCCGAAGCGCAACGAGCCCAGCAGCACGTCGACAACCTGGTGGAACGGCTCGGCGAACACACCGAGCCGGACCTCGCCACCGAACTCGCCGAACTCAAGGCGGAACGCGACGCGCTGCGCAGCACCGCCGCGCAGCTGCCACAGCGAACCGAGCAGCTCGCCGAACTCGAAGCGTCCACCGAGCGCCTGACCGAAGCGCTGTCGCAGCTGCGCACCAGAATCGCGGCGACTCGAACCGAACACGCAACGCTCTCGACCGCAGTGGACGAACGTGCGGCCAGACTGCGCGAGGGCCGCGCCGATTTTCCGAGCATCGCCGACCGGCGTGCGCACCTGCTCGACATCGCCAACCGTCTCGACCAGCTCGTCACCGCCCGCACAGCCCGCGACGACGCCGAACATCGCGCGGCCGAACACGCGAAGGCACTGGTCGAAGCCGCTGCCACTGCCGACTTCGAGGACGCCGCGGCCGCCCTCGCCGCTGAGCGCGGCGAGCAACGGCTCGACGAGCTCAGCGCGGCGATCGCCGAGGTCGAGGAGCGCACCGCGGGCGCCCGCGCCGCGCTGGCCAGCGCGGAGCTGTTCGGTGTGGAGGCGGATACCGAGGTGGGGCTAGAAGCGGCCACCGAGGAGGCCACGGTCGCCCGCGAAGCAGCGGAGCGGGCGGCCGCGTTGGCGCATCGCGCCGAGCAGCGGCAGCGTGACATCGCGCAGCTCGCCCAGCGGCTGCGCGCGGCGTGGGCGGAGCTGGGGCCAGCGCTGGCGGAGCACGCCGAGCTGGAGGCGCTGGCGGACGTGGTCAACGGGCGCGGCCAGAACGCGCGGAAGATGTCGCTGCGGGCGTACGTGCTGGCCGCGCGGTTGGAAGAGGTGGCGGTAGCGGCGACTCGTCGGTTGCAGCGGATGAGCGATAGCCGGTACTCCTTCGTGCATTCCGATGCCGCCGGGACGCGGGGTACTCGGGGCGGTCTCGGTCTGGACGTGCTCGATGATTACTCCGGCAAGGTTCGCCCGGCCAAGACGCTCTCCGGTGGTGAGTCGTTCCTGGCCTCGCTCTCGCTGGCGCTCGGCCTCGCCGATGTGGTGGCCGCGGAGACCGGTGGTGCGCTGCTGGACACCCTGTTCATCGACGAGGGCTTCGGCACGCTCGACGCCGACACCCTCGACCTGGTGATGGACACCCTCGACGACCTGCGCGCGGGCGGCCGAGTCGTCGGCCTGGTCTCGCACGTCGAGGAGATGCGCCAGCGGATCTCGGTCCGCCTGCGAGTCCGCAAGTCCCGCACCGGCTCCACCCTCGAACTCCAAACCTGACCCCCGCCCCAAAAACGAGGTGAAGGGCACCTTTTAACCAACTTGGAGAGTGTGCGGGTTGGTTTGCTTTGCGGTGCGGGTGGCGGACCTGGCGATTTCGCGCGAAATCGCCGCCCGCCCCGCGTGGGATACGGCGATTTCGCGCGAAATCGCCCACCTCACCCGAGGTGGACGGCCCGACACGACCACTTCAAAAACAGGCACTCAGAGGCCTTCTCGTCTCCGGGATCCCCGACTCATGTATGTCCGATACACAGCGTCGTGGCTGTCCTCGCGGGATAGCTCGGGGTGTGGGGTGTCCCCGCATGGCACTGCCTGAGAACCCGCGGCGGTGCGAGTTGCGAGGGTGGTGGGAAGCGGCTGACGCCGCTCGCCTGACGACCACCCCCGCTATGCCCAATCCGCGCAAGCTCCAAGTTGGAAAGGTGCCCTTCACCTCTCGCTCGATCGAGGAACGGGCGCCGGATGCGAGGACGACATCGGTAGCGAGTGGGTTATCCACAGTGGATTTGCTGTGGGATGGCGGTGCGGGGTCACGATGCTTTTTGGAGTTGTGGTGGTCCGGTGAGGGCTGCTTCCCACAGGAGCACTCCTGCGTACGAGCTCCACGGGCTCCAGCGCCGCGCATGTGCCTGGATCGCGGCAGGCTCTTCGGACAGACCGAGCGCCCCGGCGCCCCGGCGCAACGCGAGATCACCGACCAGCAGCACATCCGGTGATCCGAGCACCCGCATCGAGACGTAACTCGACGTCCACGCACCGATGCCGCGGATGCTCTCCAGATCGCGCCGCAGTTCGGCCTCGTCACGCCCCGGGTGCAGGGCGAGCCGACCCTCGGCGACGGCTTCCGCGACGGCTCGCACGGTTTCCGCCCGCCGCCGCGGTCCGGGCAGGGTCTCCAGCGCTCGTTCCGCGAGCACTTCCGGGGTCGGGAAGAGCGTCGTCACCGCGCCGTCCGGCTGGGCCAGCCGCTCGCCCAGCGCATCCACCAGGCGTTCCGTCGTCTTGCGCGCCGCCGCGACCGAGATCTGCTGGCCGATCACGGCGCGCACCACGATCTCCACGCCGTCGACGCTGCCCGGCACCCGAACACCAGGCGTCCGCGCGACGGCCGACCGCAGGGCCGGATCGGTGCCGAGGACCTCGTTGATCGCGACCGGATCGGCGTCGAGGTCGAGCAGTCGGCGCAGCCGCGACACCGCGCTGCCGAGATCGCGCAGGTCGGTGAGCCGCAGCGTGCAGGAGACGTGCTTGTCCTGCGGGCGGAGCGTGGCGATCCCGGTGCCGTACGGCAGGCGCAGGGCCCGTGTGTAGTGGTCTTCTGCGGCGTCTTCCAACCCGGCCAGCGCGCGGTGGCCGAGGAACCGCAGCACACCGGCGACATCGCACGGGGCCCGGAAGGGCAGCCGCAGCTGGACGGCTCCGGCGCTGCTCGGGACGTCGGTGCGCCGCTGCGCGCGACCGCGCATCGTGGTCGGAGTGGTGCCGAAGACCTCGCGCAGCGTGTCGTTGAACTGACGCAGGCTGGAGAACCCGGCGGCGAATGCGATGTCGCCGAACGCGATACCGGTCGTCTCGATCAGGATTCGTGCCGAGTGGGCTCGGTGCGCGCGGGCGAGCCCGAGCGGCCCGGCGCCGAGTTCGGCGGTGAGCACCCTGGTCAGGTGGCGCTCCGAGTAGCCGAGCTGGTCTGCCAGGCCGCGCACGCCGCAGCGGTCCACCACGCCGTCGGCGATCAGCCGCATGGCGCGGCCAGCGAGGTCGGCTCGCAGGTTCCACTCCGGTGAGCCCGGCACGGCATCCGGCAGGCACCGGCGGCAGGCCCGGTACCCGGCGGCCTGCGCGGCGGCGGCCGTCGGGAAGAACAGGCTGTTGTCGCGCTTGGGTGTGCGAGCCGGGCACGATGGGCGGCAGTAGATCCCGGTGCTGCGCACGGCGTGGATGAAGCAGCCGTCGAAGCGCGCGTCGCGCGAGGCCACCGCCCGGAAGGCTTCCTCGGTTCCCACCAGCATGTCTTCGATCGTGCCAGCGCCCTCGGACGGTTACTAGCGGGAATCGGACACTCTGGTGTGCTGGACCGGTCGGACGCGGCTTGATCACGGCTGCGATGCTCGGGAGCCCGCGACTCGGCGAGCGATTTTGATCGAGAGGGATGCGCTCTGGGTGTTTTGTCCCTATCGTCGCGTCATGGCTCAAACGAAGATCAGAACCAGACGTGGTTTCAAGGTCCTCGGCGCTGTGGCCGGTGCCGCATTCGCCCTGATGGTCACGGCCGGTTGCAACGACCCAGTACCCTCGCCGGAACAGCAGCAGGAGCAGCAGGACGACGACCAGCAAGACGGCGACCAGCAGGACGACCAGGAGGACGACGGCTGATGCGGCCGGGGGGGGGGCGGGGGCGGGGGGGGGGGGGGG
>NZ_JBQQBO010000020.1:0-139357 GCF_052246905.1 Saccharopolyspora antiqui | reverse complement strand
CGGTGCGGGTGGCAGACCTGGCGATTTCGCGCGAAATCGCCACCCGCCCCGCGTGGGAGACGGCGATTTCGCGCGAAATCGCCCACCTCACCCGAGGTGGACGGCCCGACACGACCACCTCAAAGACAGGCACCGAGGCTCCGCCACCCGCACCGCCACGCAAACCAATCACGCACCTGCTATGCACCGGAATTGCCGGTCAAGACGGGTTGGTGCTGGTCAGGGGAGGGAGCCGGGTTGGCCGGTGGTGCGCCGCAGGACGCGGAGGGAGCCGACGACCCGGGTTTCGCGGAAGGCGCCGGTTTCCAGGGCTCGGCGGTAGATCCGGTAGGGGGCCTGGCCGCCGTCGTCGGGGTTGGGGAAGACGTCGTGGATCACCAGGACGCCGTCCGGGGCGACCCACCGGGCCCAGCCCTCGTAGTCGGTGGTCGCGGCGGCGTCGGTGTGCCCGCCGTCGATGAACAGCAGCGACAGCGGGCTGCGCCAGAACTCGGCGACCGCGCCGGAGCGGCCGACGATCGCGGTCACCTCGTCCTCCAGCCCGGCTTCGGCGATGGTTCGCCGGAATTCGCCCAGCGTGTCCAGTTTTCCGACGACCGGATCGACCAGGTCCGGGTCGTGGTACTCCCAGCCGGGCTGGTGTTCCTCGGAGCCCCGGTGGTGGTCGACGGTGACGATCCGGCCGCCGGTGTGGCGGGCCGCTGCGCCGAGGTAGATGGCGGATTTGCCGCAGTAGGTGCCGATCTCCACCGCCAGCCCGGTGCCGAGGTGTTCCAGCGCCGCTTCGTAGAGCGCCTGCCCCTCTTCGGCGGGCATGAACCCGGTGGCCCGTTCGGCGAGTTCGCGCAGCTCGGCGGGGATCGGTGGGTGTTGCTCGCGGTCGGTGGCCGATCCCTGCGTCACGTGCGTGCTCCGTCCGTCCGGGCTGCTGACGCCGGAAATCCTACCCGCTGAACGCGGCAGTTCCGGTAGAACCTGTTGCCATTTGCCGCCTCGTACCGGACTTGTCGAGCCGTCTCGCCCCGCGCTCGGCTGCTTGCATTGCGACCGGCCGCCCGGTACTACTAGAACAAGTTTCACTACATGGCGATGGGTGAGGCGGGGCCGATGGAGTTCGCGTTCGAGGAAACACAGCAGGCGGTGCAAGGTCTGGCCGCCGACGTGCTGCGGCGCGAAGCCGGTCGAGTCGGCGATCGTGATGGAACCAGTTACGACGAGGCGACCTGGAAGGCGCTCGCCGACGCGGGGCTGCTCACCCTCGCGGTGCCCGAGCGGCTCGGTGGAGCTGGGCTCGGCGTGCTGGAGACATCGATCGTCCTCACCGAGATCGGGCGCACCGCGGCAAACGTACCGGCGCTGAGCACGCTGGCCTTCGGCGTCCTGCCGATCTCGCGGCACGGCACGACAGCCCAGCAGGACGGATTGCTGGACGGCCAGCTGTTGACCGCCGCGCTCAACGAGCCGTCGGCGCCGCTGCCGAGCTCGCCGCGCACCACCGCGCTCGGTGCTCAGCCGAGGGTCACCGGCACCAAAACCGGTGTGCCGCACGCCGATCTCGCACACCGGATGCTGGTGTCGGTCAGCACGCCGGGCGGCGCCGGGGTCGTCCTGGTCGATCCCGGTGGCGATGGCGTCACGCTGCGCCGGGTGCCGTCGTCCTCCGGCGTCGAGTGGGCCGTCCACTTCGAAGGCGCCCGTGGCGAATTCCTCGGTGGGCAACCGGATCGAGCGGTGCTCGACGATCTGCACGCGTGCGCGCTCGCGGGCAGCTGCGCGATGGGCGACGGTGCGGTCGCCGGGGCACTCGGACTCACCGCGGAGCACGTCCGCACCCGGCACCAGTTCGGCAAGCCGCTGGCGGCTTTCCAGGCGGTGGCCCAGCAGATCGCCGACGTCTACATCGCCGCCCGCACCCTGCACCTGGCCGCCGGATCCGCCTGCTGGCGGCTCGGTTCGGGACTCGACGCGGCCGAAGACCTCGACATCGCCGCGTGGTGGCTGGCCGAAGAGGCCCCGGCGGTGCTGCAAACCTGCCACCACCTGCACGGTGGCCTCGGCCTGGACATCACCTATCCGCTGCACCGCTACTCGTCGCTGATCACCGACCTGGCCCGATTGGTCGGCGGTGCGCAACACCGCCTGGACCTGCTCGCGGCGCGGGCTTGAAGAGGTGCCCATGTTCATCGAACTCACCCCTGAGCAACACGCCCTGCAAGCCGAACTGCGCGCCTACTTCAGCGGTCTCGTCACAGCGGAGGAACGCCAGCGGATGGCGGTCGACCGGCATTGCGGCGCGCATCGCGACGTGGTGCGCCGGATGGGCCGGGACGGCTGGCTCGGCGTGGGGTGGCCGGTCGAGTACGGCGGTCGCGGCTTCGGCGACGTGGCACAGCTGATCTTCGCCAACGAGGCCGCGCGGGCCGACGTGCAGCTGCCCGCCGTGACCCTGCAGACCGTCGGGCCGACGTTGCAGGCGTGCGGAACCCCGGAGCAGAAGGCCTTCTTCCTGCCCAAGATCCTGGCCGGGGAGATCCACTTCGCGATCGGCTACACCGAGCCCGATGCGGGCACCGACCTGGCATCGCTGCGCACCACCGCGGTGCGCGACGGCGAATCCTACGTGGTCAACGGCCAGAAGATCTTCACCACCGGCGCGCACGACGCCGACTACATCTGGCTCGCGTGCCGGACCAACCCCGATGCGCCCAAGCACCGGGGCATCTCGATCCTGATCGTCGACACCCGCGACCCTGGCTACTCGTGGACGCCGATCATCACCTGCGACGGCGCGCACCACGTCAACGCCAGCTACTACCAGGACGTCCGGGTACCGGCGTCGATGCTGGTGGGGGAGCAGGACGCGGGCTGGCGGCTGATCACCACGCAGCTCAACCACGAGCGCGTCATGCTCGGCCCGGCCGGGCGAATCGCCGGGATGCGCGAGCGGGTGCGCGAGTGGGCGCGGACCAGGACCACGCCGGAGGGCACGCCGCTGCTCGAACTGCCCGACGTCCGCCGGGTGCTGGCCCGGGTGCGGGCCTGCGAACGGGTCAACGAGCTGCTCAACTGGCAGGTCGCGGCGGCTGCCGCGCTCGGCCCGGTGGCCGTTGCCGACGCTTCGGCGACCAAGGTGTTCGCCTCGGAGCGCATCCTGCACCTGGGGCGGCTGCTGGCCGAAGTCGTCGGACGGCACGGCGATCCGTCCGATGTGGACACCGAAGAGCTGATGAGCTGGCTGGACGTGCACTACAAGCGAAACCTGGTGCTCACCTTCGGCGGTGGGGTCAACGAGGTGCAGCGCGAGCTGATCGCCACTGCCGGACTGGACCTGCCGCGGGTGCCGCGCTGAGCCGGAGGGAACATGACCAGCACAACGACCGCGGCGGATGCCATCCTCGCCGCCGCGCACCGCATCCAGCAGCGCGGTCCCAGCGCGCCACGAGCCGCGCGTGATCCGGTCAACCTCCCGATGATCAACAACTGGGTGGAGGCGATCGGCGACGGGAACCCCGTCTACACCTCCGCGGCTGCGGCTGCCGCGTCCGTCCACGGTGGACTGGTCGCGCCTCCGGCGATGGTGCAGGTGTGGACGATGGGTGGCCTGCACCCGCAACGCGATCCGGACGATCCGCTCTACGCGATGATGGCCGCACTGGACGAAGCCGGGTTCACCTCGGTTGTGGCGACCAACTGCGAGCAGACCTACCACCGGTACCTGCGGCACGGCGAAGCGCTCACCGTCGCCACCCGGCTGGACAGCGTCGTCGGGCCGAAGCGGACCGGCCTCGGCGAGGGCTGGTTCGTCACCACCCGCAACACCTGGTACGTCGGCACCGAGCCGGTCGCCGAGATGCTGTTCCGGGTCCTGAAGTTCCGCCCACCGGAGGCGAACACCGCGCCACCGCAACAGCAATCGGCCAGCACCGACGTCATCCGACCGGCTATCAACCAGGACACCGCCTACTTCTGGGCCGGGACGGCGGCCGGGGAACTGCGCATCCAACGTTGCGGGCAGTGCGGACTGCTGCGGCATCCACCGGGGCCGATGTGCCCGGAATGCGGTGCCACCAAACGGACATGCCTCATCTCGGCAGGGCGCGGCGAGGTCTACAGCTACGTCGTCCACCACCATCCGCCGGTGCCGGGCAAACAACTGCCGCTGGTCGTGGCGCTGGTCGAGCTGGACGAAGGGGTGCGGATGCTCGGCGAACTGCGCGGCGTCGACCCGGAGCACGTCGAGATCGGCCAGCGCGTGGTGGTCGAGTTCCAGCGGATCGACGACGAACTGGTGCTGCCGGGGTGGCGGCTCGATGCGTGACCCGTTTCGCGGCAGCGTCCCGCGAGGAACCGGAGGCGTCATGACCCTGGCCCGAACCCGCTCGCTCGCCGAGGTGCGCATCGGCGACGCGCTACCGGAGGAACGCATCGAGGTCTCGCCGACCTTCGTGGTCAGCACCGCGATCGCGACCCGCGACTTCCAGGACGTCCACCACGACCGCGACCTGGCGGTGGCCAAGGGATCCAAGGACATCTTCCTCAACATCCTCACCACCACCGGCCTGGTGCAGCGCTACGTCACCGACTGGACCGGACCGCAGGCGCTGCTGCGCGGGGTGGCGATCAAGCTCGGCGTGCCCTGCTACGCCTACGACGCGCTCACCCTGCACGGCCAGGTGCTGGAACGCGACGGCGATGTGCTGGTGGTCGAAGTGCTGGGCCGCAACAGCCTCGGCACGCACGTCACCGGCACGGTTCGGGTGGCACTGCCGGAGGTGGCGCGATGAGCACGATCTCGGGCCGGGCGGCCATCGTCGGGATCGGCGCGACGGAGTTCTCCAAGAACTCCGGGCGCAGCGAACTCCAGCTCGCCGCCGAAGCCGTCCGGGCGGCGCTCGCGGACGCCGCCCTGGATCCATCCGATGTGGACGGTCTGGTGACCTTCACCATGGACAACAACGCCGAAACGGCCGTCGCGCGGGAACTGGGCATCCCGGAGCTGGGCTTCTTCAGCCGGATCTCCTACGGCGGTGGTGCCGCGTGCGCCACCGTGCAGCAGGCGGCGATGGCGGTGGCCACCGGGATGGCCGAGGTCGTGGTCTGCTACCGGGCCTTCAACGAGCGCTCCGGCAACCGGTTCGGCCGGGTGCAGACCGCGGCCGCCGCCGCCCCGACATCGTCGGGACTGGACAACAGCTGGTCCTACCCGTTCGGGGTGGCCACGCCGGGTGCGCAGGTGGCCATGTTCGCCCGGCGCTACATGCACGTCCACGGCGCCACCAGCGCCGACTTCGGCCGCGTCGCGGTGGCCGACCGGAAGCACGCGGCGACCAACCCGAACGCCTGGTTCTACCAGCGGCCGATCACCCTCGCCGACCACCAGGCCTCGCGCTGGATCACCGAACCGCTGAGGTTGCTGGACTGCTGCCAGGAGAGCGACGGCGGCGTGGCCATCGTGGTGACGAGCCCGGAGCGCGCCGCGGACCTGCCGCATCCCCCGGCGGTGGTGGCCGCGGCGGCGCAGGGCAGCGGCGCCGACCAGTTCACCATGACCAGCTACTACCGCGACGATCTGGCCGCGCTGCCGGAGATGGGCGTGGTCGCCCGGAAGCTGTGGCAGCAGGCCGGGATCGGGCCGCGTGAGATCCAGGTCGGCATCCTCTACGACCACTTCACGCCGTTCGTGTTGGTGCAGTTGGAGGAACTCGGCTTCTGCGCACGCGGCGAGGCGAAGGACTTCATCGCCGACGGCGCGATCGAACTCGGTGGACGACTGCCGCTGAACACCCACGGCGGGCAGCTCGGCGAGGCCTACATCCACGGGATGAACGGCATCGCCGAAGCGGTTCGGCAGATCCGGGGTGCCGCGATCAACCAGGTCGACGACGTCCGGCACGTCCTGGTCACCGCGGGTACCGGCGTACCGACCAGCGGCCTGGTCCTATCGGCGGCTTGAGCACCTGTCCCGCTGCGCGGTGAGTTGGTGCCGTTTCGTCCGCTGGGGCCAGTGCGGGCGATTTCGAAATCGCCACTAGCAGTGCCTCCCGCATTTGGCGCAGATTCGGCCGCCGCCACCCTGTTTCGGCACCGGTACGTGCCCGCCGCCTTCCGGGCACTCGTCCATTCTCGGGACATCGGGGAGCCTGCGCGGCGGAGCGCTCCGGTACGCGTAGTACGCGAAGTTGGCCCGGAATACCCCGCCGACACCCATTGTTCGCTCCTGATCATCGTGCCCTCAGCACTCACGTCGGCCGAGATCGCTTCGAGGAAAAGGTGCAAACGGTCGGTCTCTCGGGCGAAATTTCGGGTACACGCAGTGGCCGTCACGCCTCCGATCGCGATCTTGCTCGATTCTGCCGGAATCTGACTTCGTCTACTGCGACAGGGCGTCGAGCACCCGGCGCAACCGCGCGTCCAGGTGGCCGCGCAGTTCGGCCGTGGCGTCGATGGCGAGTTCGGCGTCGAGGTCGGCCAGTTCGATGATCTGCCGCGTGATCGCGGGCAGGGTGTCCTCGCCGAGTTGGACGGTGCAACCGCGATCGCCGACGGGGGTTACGCGCTGCGGCAGCAGCGGGTGCAGGTGGTCGAGCACGGTTTCGGCAGGGGCCTGCACCGTGACCTGCGCAGTGTAGCGGTAGGGCGCGTCAGCGATCGAGCGCCGGAGGTATTCCGCGGCGCTTTCCGCAGGTAGGGCACGGGGTTCGAAGCGGCGGCCGGTGGCCAGCGGCCGGGTGACGCGGTCCACCCGGAAGGTGCGCCAGTCGTCTTGCTCGGGGTCGAAGGCGACCAGGTACCAGAGCCCAGCCGCCGCGACCAGGTTGTGCGGCTCGACCCGGCGGGATGTCGCCGCGCCGCTGCGTTTCGCGTAGTCGAACGAAAGCAACTCCCGGTCTCGGCAGGCAGCCGCGATGGTGGCCAGCGTTGCGGCATCGACCTGCGGCCCGCCGCGCACCACCACCGGCACCGTCGCATCGGAGACGGCCCCCACCCGAGCGCGCAGCCGGGCCGGGAGCACCTGTTCCAGTTTGGCCAGCGCGCGGATCGAGCTCTCCTCGATGCCGGTGACGCTTCCGCTGGCGGCGGTCAGCAGTCCGGCGGCCACCGCCACCGCCTCGTCGTCGTCGAGCAGCAGCGGGGGCAGGTTCTTGCCGGAGGCCAGGCGGTATCCGCCAGCGGTGCCGGTGGTGCTATCGACCGGGTAGCCGAGTGCCCGCAGCCGGTCGATGTCGCGGCGCACCGTGCGGCCGGTGACCTCCAGGCGATCGGCGAGTTCGGCGCCGGACCACTCCCGTCGGCTCTGCAGCAGCGACAACAACTGGAGCAACCGGGCGGGCAATGTGGCTGTCATGGCATCCACCCTCTCAACCGCCTGTCGTCGAACGCGATCCGCATACCGGTGCGAGTCCCGCGCCGATCGGGTGAGAGGTGAAGGGCACCTTTCGCCAACTTACTTGGTGGAAAGTGCCCTTCACCTCGCCCTGATCGTGGTGTGCGGCGGGGTTGAGGCTTCCACTAGTTTAGGACAGGTTCTGTCCTGAGTTCTACTCACGAGCACGTGCCGCCGAGGCCCGATCTGCGCGCCTTCTATTCGTAGGTGATGTGGACTTCGTCGGTGATCGGTAGGGACTGGCAGGCCAGGATGATGTCGTCGTCGAGATCTTCCTGGTCCAGCACCGAGTTCCGCACCATCTTCACCTCGCCGCGATCGATCCGGCAGGCACAGGCGCTGCAAGCGCCTTCCCGGCAGGAGAACGGTGCGTCGAGGCCGTTGTCCAGCAGCACGTCGAGCAGGCGCTGCTGGCGCGGCCAGGAGAATCGGTGGCGTTGGCCGTCGAGTTCGACCTCGACGGCCGCGGCGCCCTCCGCCGCGACAACCGGTTCGGCCTTCTCGAAGGGGTTGCGCGTCAAGGAGACGAACCGCTCGATGTGGATGCGCTCGCGCGGCACGTCGAGCTCGCGCAGCGCCTGCGCGGTGGCGTCCATGAAACCGCCCGGCCCGCACACGAAGCACTCGCGGTCGGCGAACGGGCGGACCAGCTCACGCAGCGCCGACACGCGGGGCAGGCCCTGCACCGACTCCAGCCAGTGCACGACCACCAGCCGATCGGGATACCGCGCGATGAGGTCCCGGAGCTCGGTGGCGAAGATAACCGAATCCTGGTCCTGGTTGGCGTAGATCAGCACCACCTGACCGCAACCGGCGGCCAGCACCGATTTGGTGATGGACATGACCGGTGTGATCCCGCTCCCGGCCGCGAGCAGCACCAAGTCGTCGTCCAACGAGCGGGGTGTGAAGGCACCGGCCGGTGGCAGCACGTCCACCGCGGTCCCGGCCGTGATGTTCTCGCACAACCAGTTCGAGCCGTAGCCCGCGCGTTTCACCGTGACCTGCCACGTCTCGTCGGTATGCGGCGAACTCGACAGCGAGTAGCTGCGCGCCACCGAACCGGTGTGGTCACTGGGGATTCGCAGGGTGAGGAACTGGCCGGGGCGGTAGGACCAGGTCGGTGGCGCTTCGAACACCAGCGACCGGCTGTCCCGGGTCTCCTCGACGACCGCGGTGACCCGCAGCCGAGCAGGCTCGGACATCACTGGCTCCTAACGGCTCGACCGTGCACCCGGATCGGTTTGCCGAACACCTCCCCAGCCAGGCACGAGGACCGGCGATTTCGCGCGAAATCGCCAACATCGCCCCGGCGCGGCGCCAGGATCGGGGTGGCTTCGGCCTCAGCCAGCACGCCGGTTCCCGTTGGTATCACCAGGTTCTCGCGGCATCGCGAGCCGACCGTCGCGCGCCGCCGAGTCGATGCTCGCCTGCAGGTCGGGGCAGGATTCGACGACCTCACCCGCGGCTCGGGTGGCCAACGCCGCGCACTGGCGGGTGCCGTCGGTGGTCCACTGGATGCTGGTGTGCTGGGGGCTGTTCTTCTTCGCCAGCACCCGGATACCGCAGCGCCCGCACTGGATCAGGCACAGCCCCGAGCGCAGGTAGTCCTCCCGATCGGTGGCCGTGGCTTCGCGCACCCTGGCCAGCGTCCGCGGCTGGTCGGCGAAATCCGGTGCCTTGGCCCAGGTCGGCATCAGCTCTCCGCCGCCCTGCGCGCGAGGTTGTCCGCGACTTCCCGTTCCCACACCTCGTTGGCCCGCGTGGTGTCCACTTCGAACTCGAACCGCGCGACCATGTCGTCGCCGACGTCCTCGACGTCCACGTAGAACTGCTCGTACCAGCGCCGCAACTGGTAGACCGGGCCGTCTTCCTCGCACAGCAGCGGATTGTCGATGCGGGTCTTGTTCCGCCAGATCTCCACGTCCTGCAGGAACCCGACCCCGGTGTTCTTGGCGATCTTGCCCGCCAGCTTGTCGGCCTGCTCGTCGGAGAGTCCGGGCAGCTTCTTGACCAGCACGCCCCACTGCAGCACGAACGAATCCGCGGTCACCGGGTAGTGGCAGTTGATCAGGATGGTTTCGATGAGGGTGCCCCGGTAGTTGTTCCACAACCGGTCGATCATGTACGACGGACCGTAGTAGGACGCCTCCGAGCGGACCATGTTGTCACTGCCGGAATAGCTGCCCGAGCCGATGTCCGGGCGTCCCTTGGTGGTCAGGTACTGGCTGGCGACGTGGCCTTCGAAGACGTTCTTGAAGTAGGTCGGGAACGCGAAGTGGATGTAGAAGAAGTGCGCCATGTCCACCACGTTGTCGACGATCTCGCGGCAGTGCGAACCCTCGATGCGCACAGTGTCCCAGGTCCAGTTGCTCCACTCGCTGGAGAACGCCTCCGGCAGGCGCGGAATCGTGACGTGCTCCGGCGGTGGATTGCCCTGCGGGTCGTGCCAGACGAACAGCTGCTTGTTCTCCTCCATCGCCAGCCACGCCTTGGTCCGGGCGCGCAGCGGAATCCGCTTGGCGTAGGGGATCGCGACGCAGCGCCCGTTGGCAGCCCAACGCCAGTCGTGGAACGGGCAGGCGACCGCGTTGCCCTTGACGGTGCCCTGGGTGAGATCGCCGCCCATGTGCCTGCAGTACCCGTCGAGCACGCCCAGACGACCGTCCTCGCCCTGGAACACCACGAGCTTGGTGCCGAAGGCCTCCACCGCGTGCGGCTTGCCGTCCTTGAACCAGTCGGCCGGTCCGAGGCAGTGCCAGCCGCGTGCGAATCGGGTCGGTGGGGTCCCGACGTCGATGGTGCGCACCTCGTCGTGGCCGTTGCTTACCGCCGTCATCTCGTCCCTTTCGCTCATACCGCCTCGGTCGCTAGGTGCCGAGCGGCGAGGTATCCGAAAGTCATCGCGGGACCGAGGGTCGCGCCCGGTCCGGCGTAGGTGTGGCCCATCACGGCGGCGCTGGTGTTGCCCGCCGCGTACAGGCCGTCGATGGGTGTGCCGTCCTCGCGCAGCACCCGGGCGTGCGCGTCGGTGCGCAGTCCGCCCTTGGTGCCCAGGTCGCCCGGCACGATCTTCACCGCGTAGAACGGCGCGACCTCCACTGCGCCCAGGCTCGGATTGGGCCGGTTGCGCGGATCGCCGTAGTAGTGGTCGTATCCGGAGGCGCCGCGCTGGAAGTCGGCGTCCACGCCGCTGCGCGCGAAGGTGTTGAACCGTTCGATCGTTTCGCGCAGCGCATCGGCCGGTACCTCGATGCGTTCGGCCAAGGCCTCGATGGTGCTGGCGCGCTGGATGGCTCCGCTCTGGTACCAGCGGCCGGGGAAGGACTGCCGCGGCCCCAGCCCGGCGAACATGTACCGGTTGCGGTAGCGCTGGTCGGCGATCAGCCAGGTCGGCATGTGCTGCGCGGGACCGTCACCCGCCCCGTACATGGCGTGCACCGCGTCGACGTACGGTGCGGCCTCGTTGACGAATCGTCGACCCTGGCCGTTGATCATGATGCAACCGGGCAGGGTCCGTTCGGCGAGGCAGAACCAGGGGCCGCCGGGCAGCGGGATCGACGGACCCCACCAGGCGTCGTCCATCAGCTCGACCGCCGCCCCGAGCCGCTGCGCGGCGGTGATCGCATCGCCGGTGTTGCCCTTGGCCCCAACCGTCCATTGTGTACCAATGGGTGCTCGTTGGTGCTGCTTGCGCATCGGCTCGTTGTGCTCGAAACCTCCGGCCGCCAGCACGATTCCCCGTCTTGCCAACAACATCCGCTGCTCGCCGTGCTGTTCGACGACGACGCCGGTGATCCGGTCGCCGTCCCGGTGCAGGCCGATCAGCGGGGTGCCCAGCCACACCGGAACTCCGGCGTCGCGCAGCCCCACCCGCAGTCCGGCGGCCAGCGCTTGGCCGAGCGCCAGCAGGTGCTGGCCGCGAGCGCGGGCCAGCAGCCAACGCAGGCCGACGCGCAGCGCGCGCAGCGGGCCGCGCGGATGCCGGGCGAGCAGGTTCAGCCACCGGAAGTCGGCTTGCGTGATCACCAGGTTCGGCGCCGCCCTGCCGTAGTTGCGTTCGAGGTCGGGCAGCAGGTCGCCGAGGATCCGGCCATCCAGCGGCGCCGGTTCGATGGACCGCCCGCGCACCCGGCCGCCGGGAGCTTCCGGGTAGTAGTCGGCGTAATCGGTCACCCAGCGCATCCGCAGCGGGGTGCTCGGCAGCACTTCGGCGAGCATCCGCGGACCGCCTGCCAGGAAGGCCTGCTGCCGTTCGCGGCTCACCGCTTCGCCGACGATGTGGGCGAGGTAGGTGCTGGCGGCCTCCGGGCTGTCGACGATGCCCGCCTCGGCCAGCACGTGGTTGTTCGGTATCCACACGCCGCCCCCGGAGCGGGCCGTGGAACCGCCGAACCGGGCGGCCTTCTCCACGACCACCGCATCGAGCCCGTGCTGGGCCGCGGTCAACGCCGCCGTCATCCCGGCGGCACCGCTGCCGACCACGACGACGTCGAACTCCGAGCGGGTGTCAGGCGTTGCTGCGGTCATCGCACCTCCCTCCCGAACAGCCTCGCGAACCATACTGAAACATGTTATAGATTTTGATGCCAGTAGCGCTATGGTGTAGCCAGAAAACAGGCAGTTGTTCCGCAGTCGAGCTGAAAAGAACCTGTTTCAAACCAGTGAGGGTGCGATGGTCCAGCGCAGCGCATTGCACGCCGATGTGGTGATCGTCGGCTTCGGCGTGGCCGGAGCCTGCGCGGCACTCGAAGCCGCCCGCGCCGGAGCTCGGGTCGTGGTGCTCGACCGGTTCCACGGCGGGGGCGCGAGCGCGTTGTCCGGCGGTGTGGTCTACGCCGGAGGCGGCACGCGGCAGCAGCGGGCGGCCGGGGTGTCGGACACGGCCGAGGCGATGTACGCCTACCTGCGGCAGGAAGTCGGGGACGCGGTCAGCGCCGACACCCTGCGCCGGTTCTGCGAGTCCAGTGCCGATCTGATCGGCTGGCTGGAGCGGCAGGGAGTGCCGTTCGAGGGCAGCCTCTGCCCGTACAAGACGTCGTATCCGAGCAACCGGCACTACCTCTACTACTCGGGCAGCGAAGCGGCGGGCGGATTCCGCGACATCGCACCACCCGCCCCGCGCGGGCACCGCGCCAAAGGCCGCGGCACCTCGGGAAAGGTGCTGTTCTCGGCGCTCGCCGCTGCGGTGCGCGGCACCGGGATCCAGGTGCTCACCCAAACCCGGGCGCGAGAACTGGTCCTGGACGCCGACGGTCGGGTCTGCGCCGTCGACTGCGAGCGGCTCGGCGGGGCCGCTGGTCGGGTGCACCGGTTGCTGGGCCGCGTCGCGGCCAAACCCGGGATGTACCTGCCGAAACTGGCGCGGCTGCTGCACCGCGCGGTCGAGCGGCTGGAGCAGCGCTACGCCGAGCCGGTGCGGATCCACGCGGACCGGGCGGTGGTCCTGGCCGCGGGCGGCTTCGTGGCGAACCGGGCGATGATGCGCCGATTCGCCCCCGCCTACCGGGGCGGACTGCCGTTGGGCACGCGCGGCGACGACGGTAGCGGGATCAGGCTGGGACAGGGCGTTGGTGGTGCGCTCGGCAAGATGGACCGGGTCTCCGCGTGGCGGTTCATCAGCCCGCCCAGCGCGATGCTCGGCGGCGTGCTCGTCGACCAGCGCGGTCAGCGGATCGGTGATGAGTCCCGCTACGGCGCGGCGCACGGACGCGCGCTCGTCGAGGCACCCGGCGGACGCGGCTGGCTGCTGATCGACCAGCGGTTGCGGCAGCAGGCCAAGGACCAGTTGCGCAGCCAGACGGTGTGGTTCCAGCGATTGCAAGCGCACTACCTGCTCGCCACCGCGGCGACCGGCAGGACGCTCGATGCGGTGGCCGCCAAGGCAGGTGTCGACGCCGATGCGTTGAGGGCCACCGTGGACGATTACAACGAGGCTGCTCGCACCGGAAAACCCGATCCTGCGGGAAAACCGGAGGAGTTCGTGCAATCCCTGGAACAGCCACCGTTCGCGCTGCTGGACGTCTCGATCCGACCTCGCCCGGCCTACCCGTGCCCGATGCTCACCCTCGGCGGGCTGCTCGTCGACGAGGACACCGGCGGGGTGCGCAGCGAGCAGGGCGGCACGATCCCCGGCCTGTTCGCCGCCGGGCGCACCGCGGTCGGGGTGTGCTCGAACTCCTACATCAGCGGACTGTCGTTGGCCGACTGCGTGTTCTCCGGCCGTCGGGCCGGGCTCAACTCGGCGAAAGGGTTGACGGATGCTGACACCTGAGGCACGCGCCGAGGCGGCGCGGCGGCTCTGGGAAGCCGAACGCGATCGGACACCCATCCCGCCGCTGGTGGAGACGAATCCGCAGCTCGACGCGTTCGACGCCTACGCGGTGCAACTGCTGAACGTGCGGCGCCGCGACGAGCCGGTCGTGGGGCACAAGGTCGGGCTGACCTCGCCGGTCATGCAGCAGATGATGGGTGTTTCCGAACCCGACTACGGGCACCTGCTGGCGAGCATGCGGCTGCCCGGAGGCGAGCCAGTCGATCCCCGGCGGTACTGCGTGCCCCGCGTGGAGGTCGAGGTCGGGTTCCTGCTCGGCGCCGATCTGCCCGCGGAATGCACCGAAGCCGACGTGCTGGCCGCCACGGAGGCGCTGGTGCCCGCGATCGAGCTGATCGACAGCCGGATCGCGGACTGGCGGATCAGCCTGGTGGACACGATCGCCGACAACGCGTCCTCTGCCGGGTTCGCCCTCGGTGCGGCCCGGATCGATCCGAACTCCGTGGACCCGCGCGGCATCGAGGTGGTGCTGTGGCGGGGCGGCGAGGCCATCGAGCGCGGCAGATCCGATGCGGTGCTGGGCAATCCGGCCACCGCCGTCGCCTGGCTGGCCCGCAAGGTCGGGGCCTTCGGCGTCCGGCTGCGGGCCGGGAACATCGTGCTGCCCGGCTCCTGCACCCGCGCGATCGACGCCCGCCCGGGCGACGACTTCCGGGCCGATTTCCACTGCGAGGGAGCCGAAATCGGCTCCGTGGCGGTGTCCTTCGGGTCGTGAGTGCGAGAACCGGATCCAACCGGTTTTCGCACTCACGACACCTGACCTGCAGAAAGGAGGCGGCATGGCGACCGCGGCGATCGTCGGATCCGGCAACATCGGCACCGACCTGCTCTACAAGCTGAGCCGGTCCGCGCACCTCGAACCCCGCTGGATGGTCGGCATCGACCCGGACAGCGCCGGGCTGCGCCGGGCGACCGAGCTCGGGGTGGCGGCGAGTGCGGCAGGGGTGGACTGGCTGCTCGAAAACCACCGTCCCGACGTGGTTTTCGAGGCGACCTCGGCGAAGGTGCACCGGGCGAACGCGCCCCGCTACGCCGCGGCGGGCATCCGCGCCATCGACCTCACCCCGGCCGCCGTCGGCCCCTACGTGGTGCCACCGGTCAACCTCGACCAGCACCTCGACGCGCCGAACCTGAACCTGATCACCTGCGGCGGCCAGGCCACCATCCCGATGGTGCAAGCCGTGTCGCGGGTGGTTCCGGTCGACTACGCCGAAATCGTCGCATCGGTGGCCTCGGTGTCGGCCGGACCGGGCACGCGGGCCAACATCGACGAGTTCACCCGCACCACCGGCACCGGCATCGAGGTCCTCGGCGGGGCCAAGCGCGGCAAGGCGATCATCGTGCTCAACCCGGCCGATCCGCCGGTGATCATGCGCGACACCATCTTCTGCGCCATCCCGGCCGACGCCGACACCGACGCGATCGGCACGTCGATCACCAAGATGGCCGCCGAAATCGCCGAATACGTGCCCGGCTACCGCCTGCTGGTCGAGCCGCAGTTCGACGCGCCATCGGCGACCACCGGCGGCATGGCGCGGGTGGCGATCTTCGTCGAGGTCGAGGGCGCCGGTGATTTCCTGCCGCCGTACGCCGGGAACCTGGACATCATGACCGCGGCCGCGGTGCGGGTCGGCGAAGAGCTCACGATCAAGGAGGCAGTGCGGTGACCGGTCTGCCCAACACCTACTCCGACGCCCTGGACGTGCGGATCACCGACACCTCGCTGCGCGACGGATCGCACCACAAGCGACACCAGTTCACCGCGACCGAGGTGCGCGACATCGTGGCCGCCCTCGACGGCGCGGGTGTACCGGTCATCGAGGTGACCCACGGCGACGGACTGGGCGGCTCGTCGTTCAACTACGGGTTCTCCCGCACGCCAGAACAAGAACTGATCACCATCGCCGCCGAAACCGCGCGACAGGCCAAGATCGCCGTGCTCATGCTGCCCGGCGTCGGGGTCACCGACGACATCGCCATCGCCCGCGACAACGGCGCCTCGGTCTGCCGGATCGCCACGCACTGCACCGAAGCCGACGTGTCGGTGCAGCACTTCGGCCTGGCGCGCGAACTGGGTCTGGAGACCGTCGGATTCCTGATGATGGCGCATTCCCAGCCGCCGGAAGCGCTGGCCGGGCAGGCGCGGATCATGGTCGACGCGGGCTGCCAGTGCGTCTACGTCGTCGACTCGGCCGGGGCGCTGGTGCTCGAACAGGTCGCCGCGCGGGTGTCCGCGCTCATCGCGGAAGTCGGCGGCGAGGCCCAGATCGGCTTCCACGGTCACGAGAACCTCGGTGTCGCGGTGGCGAACTCGGTTGCCGCGGCCCGCGCCGGTGCGGTGCAGATCGACGGCAGTGCCCGCCGTTTCGGCGCCGGGGCCGGGAACACACCGGTCGAGGCGTTCGTGGCCGTGTGCGACAAGCTCGGCATCCGCACCGGGGTCGATTTCTTCGCCGTCGCCGACGCCGCCGAGGACGTGGTGCGCCCGGCGATGCCCGAAGAATGCCTGCTGGACCGCTCGGCGCTGATGATGGGCTACGCCGGGGTGTACTCCAGTTTCCTCAAGCACGCCACCCAGCAGGCGCGGCGCTACGGCGTCAGCGAGGCCGCGCTGCTGGTGCGCGCGGGGCAGCGCAAGCTCGTCGGCGGGCAGGAGGACCAGCTGATCGACATCGCGCTGGAGCTGCAGCGCGAGCATCGACACGAATGAGAACGTGTTCTAGCCTGTGGTGACTCGGGAAACGGGAGCGGCCGATGAAGGACAGTGGAGCAGTCGTCGAACGGGTGCGGGAACTCCTGCCGCTGCTGCGGGACCGCGCGCAGAAGGCCGAGGACGCGCGCAAGATCCCGGAGGAGACCATCGGCGCGTTGCAGGAGATCGGGTTCTTCGCGCTGCTGCAACCGGAACGCTACGGCGGCTACGAGGCCGATCCGCTGGACTTCTACGCGGCGGTCAAACTCCTCGGCAGCGCCTGCGGTTCGACCGGATGGGTGGCCTCGATCCTCGGGGTGCACCCGTGGCACCTGGCGCTGTTCCCGGAGCAGGCGCAGGACGACGTGTGGGGCAGCGATCCGGCGACCCGGGTCTCGTCCTCGTACGCCCCGACCGGCAAGGCGACGGTCGTCGAGGGCGGCTACCGCCTCACCGGGCGGTGGAGCTTCTCCTCCGGCTGCGACCACGCGTCGTGGGTGTTCCTCGGCGGCCCGGCGCTGGACGGCGAAGGCAAACCGGTCGACTTCTGCACGTACCTGCTGCCGCTCGGCGACTACCGGATCGAGGACGTGTGGGACACCGTCGGTCTGCGCGGCACCGGTAGCAACGACATCGTGGTGGACGACGTGTTCATCCCCGAACACCGGGTGCTCAGCTTCGTGGCGATGTCCAAGACCCAGTGCCCCGGCCACCTGGTGAACACCGCGCCGCTCTACAAACTCCCTTGGGGGACAGTGCATCCCTCGACGATCACGGCACCGATCATCGGCATGGCCCAGGGCGCCTACGACGCGCACGTGGCGTACCAGGGCGAGCGGGTGCGGGCGGCGTTCGCGGGCGAGAAGGTCAAGGACGACCCGTTCGCCAAGGTGCGCATCGCCGAGGCCGCCAGCGAGATCGACGCCGCGTGGCTGCAGTTGACCAACAACCTGGCCGAAGAATTCGCGCTGGTGAGCGCGGGCGAGCAGGTTCCGATGTCGCTGCGGCTGCGCGCGCGTCGCGACCAGGTGCGCGGCACCGCGCGGGCGATCTCGGCGATCGACCGGCTCTTCGAGAACTCCGGCGGACGTGCGCTGTGGTCGGGCACGCCCATCCAGCGGTTCTGGCGCGATGCGCACGCCGGTCGGGTGCACGCGGCCAACGACCAGGAGCGGGCCTACACCATGTTCGGCTCGGGTGAATTCGGTGTCCCGATTAAGGATTCGATGGTCTGATGATCAACTTCGACACGACGAGCCGGACCGCGAAACTGCGCTCCGGGCTGACGCTGCACTACCACGAGGCAGGAGATCCGGAGAAGTCCCCAGTGGTCATGTTGCACGGCGGCGGCCCAGGCGCCTCGTCGTGGAGCAACTTCTCCCGGAACATCGGGATTTTCGCGGCGGACTTCCACACCATCGCGGTCGACCAACCCGGTTTCGGCCGCTCCGACAAGCCGACCGAACACGGCCAGTACTTCACCCACAGCGCCACCGCGTTGCTGGACCTGCTCGACGAACTGGGCCTGTCGCGGGTGCATCTGCTGGGCAACTCGCTGGGCGGCGGGACGGCGGTGCGATTCGCGCTGGACCACCCCGACTGCGCCGGACGACTGGTGCTGATGGGACCCGGCGGGCTCAGCCTCAACGTTTTCGCGCCCGATCCCACCGAAGGGGTGCGCAAGCTCAGCGCCTTCGGCGCACCTCCGGGGCCCAGCAAGGAAAAACTCGCCGCCTTCCTGCGCACGATGGTCTACGACCAGTCGCTGATCACCGACGAGCTGATCGAGGAACGCTACGCCGCCGCTGCCGCACCCGAATCGCTGGCGGCGATGCGGGCGATGGGCGCGTCGTTCACGCATCCGGACACCTTCGAAGAAGGCATGCTGTGGCGGGAGGCGTACCGGCTGCGCCAACGGGTGCTGCTGATCTGGGGTCGGGAAGACCGGGTGAACCCGCTGGACGGGGCGCTCGTCGCGCTGAAGCTGATCCCGCGCGCCCAACTGCACGTCTTCGGCAGGTGCGGGCACTGGGCGCAGCTGGAGAAGTTCGCCGAATTCAACCGGATCGCCACGGATTTCCTGCTGGAGCCGTGACGGAGGGAGGAGGCCCGCGGTGGGCATTCGTTCGCTCGGCTATCTGCGCATCGAGGCGACCGACGTCGAGGCGTGGCGGGTGTTCGGGTTGAAGGTGCTGGGCGTGGTCGAAGGCACCGGCTCCGATCCGAACGCGCTGTACCTGCGGATGGACGACTTCCCGGCACGGCTGGTGATCCTGCCCGGCGAGGCGGACCGGCTGGCCGCCTCGGGCTGGGAGGTCGCCAACGCCGGGGAGCTGGACGAGGTGAAAGGGCGGCTGGAGGCCGCTGGTGTGCCGTACAAGGACGGCACCGCGGACGAACTGGCCGACCGGCGGGTTGGCGGACTGATCCGGTTCACCGACCCGTCCGGCAACGGGCTGGAGGTATTCCACGGGGTGGCGTTGCAGCACCGCCGCGTGGTGAGCCCCTACGGGCACCGGTTCGTCACCGAAGAACAGGGCCTCGGGCACGTGGTGCTGTCCACCCACGACGATGCCGCGGCGCTGCGGTTCTACCGGGACGTGCTGGGGTTCCGGCTGCGGGACTCGATGCGGCTGGCCCCGGAACTCCTCGGCCGCCCGGCCGATGCGGAACCGGCCTGGCTGCGGTTCTTCGGCTGCAACCCGCGCCACCACAGCCTGGCGTTCCTGCCGATGCCGACGCCCAGCGGGATCGTGCACCTGATGGTCGAGGTCGCCGATGTCGACGACGTCGGCCTGGCGCTGGACCGCGCGCAGCGCCGGAAGGTGCCGATGTCGGCGACGCTCGGTCGGCACGTCAACGACCTGATGCTGTCGTTCTACATGAAGGCGCCGGGCGGTTTCGACGTGGAGTTCGGCTGCGAGGGCAGGCAGGTCGACGACGCGGACTGGATCGCCCGGGAGAGCACCGCGGTGAGCCTGTGGGGCCACGACTTCAGCGTCGGCGCCCGCCCCCCGTCATGAGCCCCGAGGTGAAGGGCACCTTTTACCAACATACTTGGCGAAAGGTGCCCCTCACTCCGGAACCGGCGTCGTTCCGGCGGGTGCTGGGGCACTTCTGCACCGGGGTGACGGTGGTGACCGGTCTGGACGGGCCGCGGCCGGTGGGCTTCGCCTGCCAGTCGTTCGCGGCGCTGTCGCTGGATCCGCCGCTGGTGCTGTTCTGCCCATCGCGCACCTCCCGAACCTGGCCGGTGCTGGAGCGCACCGGGCGGTTCTGCGTCAACGTGCTCGCCCAATCGCAGCAGGCGGTCAGCACCACGTTCGGCCGCAGCGGTGCGGACAAGTTCGCCGGTCTGGCCTGGCACCCCGCCCCATCCGGCGCCCCGATCCTGGACGGCGCCCTGACCTGGATCGACTGCCGCGTCGAAGCGGTCCACGAAGCAGGCGACCACCACATCGTCACCGGCCGAGTCGAAACCCTCGGCAACCCAACCAACGACCAACCCCTCCTCTTCCACCAAGGCACCTACACAACAACCACCCAAACCCCAGACCCAACACCACCAGACCTAGCCACCTTCCTAACCACCACCAACCCCGACGACTGGATCTAAACCCCCCAAACAGAGCCGAAGGGCACCTTTGACCGGCATAGTCGGTCAAAGGTGCCCTTCACTCCTCACTCGTTCGTGGTTTGGGTGAGGGGCACCCGTGACCCAGTTACTTGGTCACGGGTGCCCCTCACCTGGCGCTCGACGGGGTTCGCGGGCGCCTGTCGGTGTCGGCGGATTGGTCAGGGGAGGCGTTCGATGATGGTGGCGGTGGCTAGTGCGCCTCCGGCGCACATCGTGATCAGGGCGGTGGTGGCGTCGCGGCGTTCCAGCTCGTGCAGGGCGGAGGTGATCAGCCGGGCTCCGGTGCTGCCTACCGGGTGACCCAGCGCTATCGCGCCGCCGTTGACGTTGACCCGGTCCAGATCCGGTTCGTGCACCGATGCCCAGGACAGCACGATCGAGGCGAACGCCTCGTTGACCTCGAACAGATCGATGTCGCCGAGCTTCATCCCGCTGAGCTCCAGGACCCGCTGGGTGGCCTGCACCGGGCCGTCCAGGTGGTAGTACGGCTCACCGCCCACCAGGCACTGCGCGACGATCCGGGCGCGCGGGCGCAAGCCGAGTTCGGCAGCGCGGTCGGCGTCGGCCAGCAGCACCGCAGCGGCGCCGTCGGAGATCTGCGACGACGTCCCGGCCGTGTGCATTCCGTCTGCCAGCACGGGTTTCAGGCCGCCCAGGGCCTGCATGCTGGTGTCGCGCAGCCCCTCGTCGCGGGTCACCGGCTCGGCATCGGGGACCCGCACCGGGACGATCTCGCGATCGAACCGACCCGCTCGCCAGGCGGCCTGCGCGCGGTCCTGGGAACGCAGGCCGAAGGCGTCGAGGTCTTCGCGGCTCAGTCCGCGGCGCGCGGCGATGCGGTCGGCGGCCTCGTACTGGTTCGGCAGGTCGATGTCCCAGGAGTCCGGGCGCGGCATGCCGACATCGGTGCCGAGGTTGCTGCGCAGCGGCACCCGGCTCATCGCCTCCACCCCGCAGGAGATGCCGACCCGCACCGCATCGGCGGCGATCAGCGCGGCGATGAGATGGGTGGCCTGCTGCGCCGAACCGCACTGGGCGTCCACTGTGGTGCAACCGACCTGGTGCGGCAGCCCGGCGTGCAGCCAGGCGGTGCGGGTGACATTGTTCGACTGCTCTCCGGCCTGCGTCACGCAGCCGCCGATCACCTGGTCGGCTTCGGCGGCGTCGATGCCCGCGCGGTCGAGCAGACCGCGTTGCACGCCGCCGAGGATCTCGGCGGCGTGCAGTCCCGAAAGCCGTCCCCGGCGTTTGCCGATCGGGGTGCGGACTGCTTCCACGATCACCGGATTGCCCACCTGGGCCTCCTCTCGGACGACAGCTGAGATCAAAGTAGAACATGTTTCTTTGAATGGACAAGTGTCTCGCTGCGACTTGATCAAAAGGTGTTGATACTTGCTCGATTCACGGATAGTTACAGGGGTTTACTGAATCTTGCAAGTGTGGTTCTCTTGATTAGAACTCGTTTCAATTCTTGGTCGGAAAAACCGTTGCTGTAGGAGGTAGCCGTGGTCGCACCGCGCATTCCGGAGGGCTTCGACTTCACCGATCCCGACCTGCTCGCCGAACGGCTGCCGCTGGCCGAGTTCGCCGAGCTCCGCCGCACCGCGCCGGTCTGGTGGAACCGGCAGCCCGACCGGTGCGGCGGCTTCGACGACGAGGGGTTCTGGGTGATCAGCAGGCACGCCGACGTCAAGGAGATCTCCCGGCGCAGTGACGTGTTCTCCAGCTGGGAGAACACCGCGATCATCCGGTTCAACGACAGCATGACCCGCGAGCAGATCGAACTGCAGCGCTTCATCATGCTCAACATCGATCCGCCGCAGCACACCAAGCTGCGCAAGATCGTGCAGCGCGGCTTCACCCCGCGCGCCATCAACAGCCTCCGAGCAGTGCTGCAGGACCGGGCGCAGCACATCGTCAACGACGCGCGCTCGCGGGGCAGCGGCGACTTCGTCACCGACGTGGCCTGCGAGCTGCCGTTGCAGGCGATCGCGGAGTTGCTGGGACTGCCGCAGGAACACCGCAAGGAGATCTTCGACTGGTCGAACCAGATGGTCGGCTACGACGACCCGGAATACGACATCCAGCCGGAGGCCGCCGCGGCCGAGATGCTCGGCTACTTCACGAACATGGCCGAGCAGCGCCGCGGCTGCCCGATGGATGACATCGTGAGCAAGCTGGTGCACGCCGACATCGACGGCAACGCGCTGACTTCCGACGAGTTCGGCTTCTTCGTGATCCTGCTGGCGGTGGCGGGCAACGAGACCACCCGCAACGCCATCACGCACGGCATGCTGGCGTTCCTGGACAACCCGGAGCAGTGGGAGCTCTACAAGCAGCAGCGCCCGGCGACCACCGCCGACGAGATCGTCCGGTGGGCCACCCCGGTGGTTTCGTTCCAGCGCACCGCAACCGCCGACACCGAGATCGGCGGGGTCGAGATCAAGCGGGGCCAGCGGGTCGGCATGTTCTACAGCTCGGCGAACTTCGACCCGGAGGTCTTCGACTCCCCGGAGCAGTTCGACATCACCCGCGACCCCAACCCGCACGTCGGCTTCGGCGGCACCGGCGCGCACTACTGCTTGGGCGCGAGTCTGGCCCGCCTGGAGATCGACCTGATCTTCAACGCGATAGCCGACCACATGCCCGACATCAAGCGGATCGGCGAACCCCGGCGCCTGCGCTCCGGCTGGCTCAACGGCATCAAAGAAGTCCAGGTCCAATACACCTGATCAGCTGATGAGTGAGGGGCACCCGTGACCAAGTAACTGGGCCACGGGTGCCCCTCACCTACATCCAAAACCCGCGATCGGGTGGTGAGTGAAGGGCACCTTTGGCCGAGTAAGCCGGTCAAAGGTGCCCTTCACCTGGGGAAAATCACTCGGTGGGGTGGAGGGTGGCGATGGCTCTGTCGAATTCCCAGAAGGCGCGCATCGAGTGGATCTGGCCTTGGTTGTTCACGTTGTAGATGAAGACGCCTTCGGCGTCCATCGCGTTGCCGTCGGGTAGGAACGTGGTGATCCGGCCGATGTTGGCGACTTCGTGGCCTGCGGCGAAGGAGTCGTGGATGTGGAACTCGATGCGTTCGGCTTGGGCGATGGCCAGGTCCCAGAACGTGGCGATGCCCTCGGGGCCGCGGTGGCCGCGGCCCTCCGGGTCGAAGATCGACGGTCCGACCGGATCCTCCACCACACCGTCCGGGGCGAACAGCGCCACCCACTCGTCCTTCGCGCCCCGCACCACCGCGCTCATCGACGCCAGCGCCGCGTCGCGAGCCGGATGCGGCTCCCGACTCGCCGTCCAGTGCACGCCGTCGCCCATGCCCGCCTCCCCGGTCGAAGGTGCTGGGTGAGCGGGGTCGCTCACCCGGACACCGTTCAGAGTTGGTTGATGACTTCGGCGGCGAATTTCGCGATGGAGTCCTGCTTCGCGCTCAGCTCCGCGTCGAAGCCGTGGCCGTCGAACAGCCACGGAACCACGATCGCATCCGTCACACCGATCTCGGCCTGCTCCCGATACCCGTCGACGCCGAACCGGTCCACGCACACGCCCTGGATCTCGAACGGTTCAGCCGCGCGCCCGTACGAGGCACGCAGCTCGCCCAGTCGATCGATGGTGGTGCGCAGCTCCGCCAGACCCATCATCGCCGACGCCCAGCCGTCGCCGACCCGCGCGGCTCGCCGCAGCGCGGCCTCGGTGTGCCCGCCGATGTAGATCGGCACCGGCCGACTCGGCGCGGGGCTCATCCGCAACCGGTCGAAGTCGAAGAACTCGCCGTGGTACTCGACCATTCCGCCGCCCAGGATCAGCCGCAGGACCTCGATCGCCTCGTCCACCCGCGCGCCGCGCTTCGCATACGGCGCCCCGCACCACTCGAACTCCTCCGGCGCCCAACCGAGCCCGAGGCCCAGCCCGAAGCGATCTCCGGTGAGCACCGCCACTGAACCGACCTGCCGCGCCAGCAGCACCGGGTTGCGCGGCCCGAGTTTGAGCACCGACGTGTAGAACCGCAGGTGCGAGGTGACCGCACCCATCGCCGCCGCGGCGACCAGCGGATCGGTCCAGGGCGTCTGCGCGGTCCACATCCGCGAGCCGTCCGGGGTGTAGGGGTATTCCGCCGAGACGCGTTCGGAGTAGAACAGCGAGTCCGGCAGGGCGATCGCGGCGAATCCGCATTCCTCGGCGGTGCGGGCCAGCTCGGTGAGCTGGTCCAGCGGGCACATCGCCACCGACAGCGTGAACTTCATCGTTCCCCCGGTTTCTGCGCGCCGACAACCCACATGGAGAAGTACTGCGAGCCGCCGCCGTAGGCGTGGCCCAACGCGGTGCGGGCACCGTCCACCTGGTGCTCGCCCGCCTTTCCGGTCACCTGCATGGCCGCTTCGGCGAACCGCAGCAGTCCGGAGGCGCCGATCGGGTTCGACGACAGCACCCCGCCGGAGGGGTTCACCGGCAGTCGCCCGTCCAGCGCGGTTTCCCCGGCCTCGGTCAGCTTCCAGCCTTCGCCGACGGCCGCGAAGCCCAGGTTCTCCAGCCACATCGGCTCGAACCAGGAGAACGGCACGTAGATCTCGGCGGCGTCCACTTCGGACAGTGGATCGGTGATGCCCGCCTGCTGCCACAACGCCGCCGCCGCGTCCCGACCGGCCCGCGGATCGACCTGGTCCCGACCGGCGAAGGTGGTCGGCTCGGTGCGCATCGCGGTGGCGTGGATCCAGGCGGCCGGTCCGGTCGCCGCTGCCTCGGCACCGATGATCAGCGCGCACGCGCCGTCGGAGGACGGGCAGGTCTCGTCGTAGCGGATCGGATCCCACAGCATCTGCGAGGCCAGCACCGATTCCAGGGTGATGTCGGCCTGTTTGAGGTGGGCGTAGGGGTTGCGGGCGCCGTTGCGCCGATCCTTGACCGCCACCATGGCGCCGATGTGCTCGGGCGCCCCCGAGCGGCGGATGTAGGACCGGACGTGCGGCGCGAAGTAACCGCCCGCCCCGGCACCGACCGGCATGTTGAACGGCGGCAGGATCGACAGTGCCCACATCGCGTTCGACTCGGACTGCTTCTCGAACGCCACGGCCAGCACCCGCCGGTGCACCCCGCCCTGCACCAGGCTCGCGGCCACGTTGCCGGTCGAGCCGCCCACCGACCCGGCGGTGTGCACCCGGAGCAGCGGTTTCCCGGTCGCTCCGAGGGAATCGGCCAACTGCAGCTCCGGCATCATCACGCCCTCGAACAGATCCGGCGCCTTGCCGATCACGACGGCGTCGATGTCCGGCCAGTCCAGGCCCGCATCGGCCAACGCGCGCTCGGCGGCCTCCCGGCACAGCCCGGCGATCGAGACGTCGTGCCGCTTGCTGGTGTGGTGCGTCTGGCCGGTCCCGAGGACCGCCGCCAACCGCTTGCCCATCAGGACCATCCCCGCATCACGCAGACCAGGTTCTGCTGCAGCGCCGGACCGCTGGTGGCGTGCGCCAACACCTTCGCGGCCCGCCCATCCATCACGCGCGTCGCGGCCTCGCCGATGCGCGCCAGCCCGGCCGCGAACATGGGGTTGCCGCACAGCGCTCCGCCGGAGAGGTTGATCGCGACGTCGTCATCGAGTCCGATCGCCCGGCGCAACAGGATTTCCTGGTGGGTGAACGGCGCGTGCAACTCCGCGAGTTCGACACCGTCGGCACCGGCCGCGCGGGCAGCCGCTCCGGTCGACGCCGATCGGCGCAGGTCGCGGGCGCCGAGACTGCCCGATTCGATGCGGTGTTCCAAACCGGTGATCCAGGCGGGTCTTTCGCGGATCTGCCGAGCCCGCTGCTCGCTGGCCAGCACGACCACGGCAGCGCCATCGGTGATCGGCGCGCAGTCGTGGGCCCGCAGCGGATCGGCGACGTAGGGCGCGGCGAGCAGCTCGTCCGCCTCGACCGATCCGGACAGCTGGGCGCTGGGGTTCGCGCTGGCCGCCGAGCGGCTGCGCGCGGCGACGGCGGCCATGTCGCGTTCGGTCCAGTCCCCGGCGTCCAGGCCGAGGCGGGCCTGCAGTCCGGCGATGCTCACCGAATCCGGCCACAGCGGGGCGACCGCGTACGGGTCGAGCTGCAGGGTGAGGGTGCGGCGCAGGTCGCCCGCCGAGGACTTCCCGAAGCCGTAGACCAGTGCGGTGTCGACCTCGCCGGTGCGGATCTTCACCCACGCCTCGTACAGCGCCCACGCCGCGTCCATCTCCACGTGCGACTCGTTGATCGGCGGAAAGGCGCCGATGGCGTCGATCGCGGCGATGAACGAGAACGCCCGGCCCGCCAGGTAATCCGATGATCCGGAGCACCAGAACCCGATGTCCTCCTTCGTCAACCCGGTGCTGGCCAGCACTTCCTGGAAGATCGGGACCAGCATCTCGACGCCGTTGGTGGTGCCCTGGGTGGCGCGCACGTTCGGTGCCTGCGCGAACCCGACGACCGCTACGTCTGTCACGACGGACTCCCGGAGAAGCTCAAAGGTGTTGGGCGTAGGACTCGAAGGGCGCGTCGGGTTCGCCGGTGGGGTGGAAGTGGTCGATGTTCTCCAGCGTGTTCCCCCACTGTTCGCGGGGTTTCCACACCGCGCGCACCCGCATCCCCATCCGGACCTCCTCGGCCGCGCAGCCCAGCACCAGGTGCAGGAAGGCGATGTCGGCGCCGTCGAGCAGCACGTACGCCGACACGTACGGCGGTTTGAGGCGCTGGCCCAGGAACGGGACGTTGACGATGCAGAAGGTGGTGACGATGCCGGTGTCGGGGAGTTCGACTTCCTCCTCGGTGGGCACCCCGTCGGTCGGGCACGCGCCGCGCGGTGGGATGTAGACCTTCTCGCACGCCGGGCAGCGCTGGCCGAGCAGCCGACCGTCGGCCAGTCCTCGCAGGTACCGACTCTCCTCGGGCGACGCCGAGTGCTGGTAGTGCAGGTGCACCGGGGTGGTCAGCATCGTGACGGGTTCCGGTTGGGGGTGGATATCCTTGCTGTTACCGGACTTTTCACTCACGACCGCCTGCTCCGGCTCGAAGCAGGCGATGTCGCGGATGCCGTTGCCGCGTTCCTCGGCCCAGCGCACCCGCACCCGCATCCCGGTGCGGATCTGCTCCGGTGCGGGCACGTCGACGGCGTGCAGCATGGGGGTGTCGGCGCCGTCGAGCAGCACGAACGCCCAGGCGAACGGGTGCCGCAGCGGCTGGCCTTCCAGCGGCTCGGGCATCCACGTCCAGCTCACGACGGTGCCGCGGGATCGGACCGGCACGAATTCGTCGAGCGCGGCGGCGGTTTCCGGGTCGTACTCGACCGGTGGCACGTGCACCCGCCCGTCGCTGCCGCGCACCCCGATGATGCGGCGCTCGCGCAACGCGGTGGCGAACCGGCCGTGCACCGGCCCGAGGGATCGGGTGTAGTCGAAGCCGACTTCCAGCGGTGCGCTGAGTGGTTCGGAGAGGCCAGTCACACAGTGAAGTGAAACATGTTCTCGATTTTGGGGCAATATGCGGGCACGATGGCAGGCGGGCCGGTTCATCGTTGCCCGGCAGCACAAGGAGGTTCGCAGATGAGGATCGGGCTTCAGCTCGGTTACTGGGGTGCGGCGCCGCCGTCGAATGCGGAAGAACTCGTTCTCGAAGCCGAGCGCGCCGGATTCGACGGGGTCTTCGCGGCGGAGTCCTGGGGGTCGGATGCGTTCACCCCGCTGGCCTGGTGGGGCTCGCGGACCAGTCGGGTGCGACTGGGTACCTCGGTCGCGCAGATCGCCGCGCGCTCGCCCGCGTCCTGCGCGATGCACGCGCTGACCCTGGACCACCTCTCCGGCGGGCG
Organism: Saccharopolyspora antiqui; assembly: GCF_052246905.1. Lineage (NCBI taxonomy): Bacteria > Bacillati > Actinomycetota > Actinomycetes > Pseudonocardiales > Pseudonocardiaceae > Saccharopolyspora > Saccharopolyspora antiqui. The sequence continues at coordinate 111,495 of NZ_JBQQBO010000020.1, read as the reverse complement.
CTGCGTGCTGGGGCTGGGCGTGTCCGGGCCGCAGGTCGTCGAAGGCTGGTACGGCGCGCCGTTCGCCAAACCGCTTGCGCGGACCAGGGAATACGTCTCGATCGTGCGCCAGGTGCTGGCCCGCGAAGCCCCGGTCCGCAATGCCGGACCGCACCACCGGTTGCCCTACGACGGCCCCGGTTCGCTCGGACTGGGCAAGTCGCTGCGCCCGATAACCCACCCGCTGCGCGCCGACCTGCCGATCTGGCTGGGCGCCGAGGGCCCGCGAAACGTCGCCCAGACCGCCGAGATCGCCGACGGATGGCTCGCGGTGTACTACTCGCCGCGCGTCGCCGCGATGTACGACGAGTGGCTGGCCGAGGGATTCGCCCGGCCGGGAGCTCGCCGCAGCCGCGATGAGTTCGAGATCGCGGCCAGCTGCCAGATCCTCGTCACCGACGACCCGGCCGCCGAACGGGCTCGGCTGAAGCCCTCGCTCGCGCTCTACATCGGCGGGATGGGGGCGCCCGGGATGAACTTCCACGCCGAGCTGTTCCGGCGGATGGACTACGGGTCGGCGGTGGACGACGTGGTGCGGCTGTTCGCCGCCGGGCGCCGGGCGGACGCGGTGTCGGCGGTGCCCGACGAGATGGTCGACGACGTCGCCATCATCGGCGACGCCCACGAGGTGCGAAATCGGGTGCGGGAGTGGGAGAAGGCCGGAGTTAGCACGCTGCTGGTCGGCTGCCGCGACGTCGCGCAACTCCGCGGCATCGCCGACGCGCTGCGACTCGTCGACGAACCGGGCTTGTCGACAAACGGGGGCTTGCCGACGAACTATAACAAGTTCTAGCTTGGGGGCGCTGCTGATTCCGGTGCGTCATCGTCGACAGGAGACCGCCGTGTCCGACATTGGACTGTGGAAGATCGCCGAGCAACAACCGAACCGGACCGCGGTGGTCACGCCGGATGGCGGATCGGTCAGCTACGCCGAACTCGCCGCCGCGGCCGACCGCTACGGGCGCGGTCTGCAGGGCATGGGGTTGGACGTCGGCGACAGCATCGTGCTGATGCTGCCCAACGGTGCGGATCTGCTCGCGGCGTACTTCGCGGCGTTGCAGTGCGGGCTGTACGTGGTGACGGTGAACTGGCACCTGGTCGGCGCCGAGGTCGGCTACGTGATCGAGGACAGCGGGGCGAAGGCGTTCGTGGCGCACGAGAGGTTCGCCGAGGTGGCCTCGGATGCCGTGGCCCGCAGCGGGCTGCCCCCATCGGCGCGGTTCGCCGTTGGCGAGATCCCGGGCTTCCACCGGCTCGCCAGCCTCGGCGCGCAGGAGCCGTCGAAGCGTCCGGACGTGCGGACGACTGGTTCGCCGATGCTCTACACCTCGGGCACGACCGGTCGGCCCAAGGGTGTTCGCCGCCCGCTGACCGGGGGTGATCCCGACCAGGTCCCGGCGGCGGCGACGTGGTTCTTCGGCATCTTCGACCTGGGCCCCTTCGACGACCACGTGCACCTGTGCGGTTCGCCGCTGTACCACACCGCGGTGCTCAACTTCGCCAGCTACTCCATCCAGTTCGGGCACACCGTGGTGCTGATGGACCGCTGGAATCCGGAGGAAATGCTCCGGCTGATCGAGCGGCACCGCGTCACCCACACGCACATGGTGCCCACCCAGTTCCACCGGCTGCTGGCGCTGCCGCCGGAGACCCGTGAGCGCTACGACGTTTCGTCGCTGCGCGCGGCGATCCACGGTGCCGCGCCGTGCCCGCCCGAGGTCAAGCGGGCGATGCTGGAGTGGTGGGGCCCGGTGGTGGTGGAGTACTACGCGGCGACCGAGGGCGGCGGCACGTCGATCACCGCCGCGCAGTGGCTGGCCAAGCCAGGTTCGGTCGGCACGGCCTGGCCGGGTTCGACGGTCAAGGTGCTCGGCGAAGACGGCGCGGAACTGCCACCCGGTGAGATCGGCACGGTCTACATGCGGATGGGCACATCCCGCTTCGAATACCACCGGGACGCCCAGAAGACCGAGCAGGCCCGGGTCGGTGACCTGTTCACCCTCGGCGACGTCGGTTACCTCGACGCCGACGGCTACCTGTACCTCTGCGACCGCAAGAGCGACCTGATCATCTCCGGCGGCGTGAACATCTACCCAGCCGAGATCGAGAACGCCCTGTCAGTACACCCGAAGGTCGCCGACGTGGCGGTCTTCGGCGTCCCGCACCCAGACTGGGGCGAAGAGGTCAAAGCCGTAGTACAACCAGCCGAAGGCATCGAACCAAACGACCAGCTGGCCGCAGAACTACTCACCTTCGCCACCGACCGACTGGCGAAGTTCAAAATCCCACGCACCATCGACTTCACCACCGAACTCCCCAGAGACCCCAACGGAAAACTCTACAAACGCAAACTCCGCGCCCCGTACTGGACCAACCAGAACCACGCGATCTAACGGGAGTGAAGGTTAAGGAGTGAAGGGCACCTTTGACCGACTATGCCGGTCAAAGGTGCCCTTCACTCGTAACCCGTCCAGGGGAACCGGTGCTTTGCCAGGTTCGATCGGCGTACGTCTTCGCCGATCAGGTGGTGGGTGAGGGGCACCCGTGACCGAGTAACTGGGTCACGGGTGCCCCTCACTCCGTTCGTCGATTGGTTAGCGGGCGCGGAAGTTGGGTTTGCGTTTTTCGGTGAAGGCTTTGGGGCCTTCTTTGGCGTCTTCGGTGGTGAAGACTGCCATGCCGAGTTGGGCGTCTACTTTGAACGCTTCGTTTTCTGGCAGGGCCTCGGTTTCTCGCATGGTGCGTAGGATGGCCTGGACGGCTAGGGGGCCGTTTGCGGCGATTAGGTCTGCTAGTTCCAGTGCTTTGGTCAGGGCTTGGCCGTCTGGGACGACGTGGCCGATCAGGCCGAGTTCCTTGGCTTCTGGTGCGAGGATGTGCCTGCCGGTCAGCAGGATGTCCGCTGCCGCGGTGTAGGGGATCTGCCGTGGTAGTCGAACGGCGGAGCCGCCCAGTGGGAACAGGCCCCACCTGGCTTCCGAGACGCCGAACCGGGCGCTAACGCCAGCCACCCGGATGTCGGTCGCCTGCAGGATTTCCGTCCCGCCCGCCACCGCGGGCCCCTCCACGGCGGCGATCAGCGGCTTGGTGAGGCGACGGCCCTTGAGCAGGGGTTCGATGACGGACATGTCCATCCCGCGGGCGGTGTCGCCGGGGTGGGCCTGCGTCATGGCCTTCAGGTCCGCGCCGGCGCAGAACGCGCCGCCCGCGCCGGTGAGCACGCACACCCGGATGTCGTCGTCGTGGTCGACTTCGTCCCAGGCCTGCCGCATGATCTGCAGCATCGGCCCGGAAAGCGCGTTGCGGACCTCGGGTCGGTTCATCGTCACCACGAGCACCGCACCACGCCGCTCGACAAGGCAGTGGGGCTGCTCGACGACTTCAGTTGTCGACGTCATGGGAACCTTTCCGCGCTTCGGGGGTCGAAAGTTGTCCAGCTGGCGGGGCGGGGAGTTCAGCTCTTCGGGCCCTTGTCCAAAACGATAACACGTTCTACTTTCTGTGGAATGGCGTACAACATCGCAGATCTCTTCGAGCACGCCGTCGATCTGGTGCCAGATCGCGTCGCCGTGGTCTGCGGCGAGCGTCGGCTGACCTTCGCGCAGCTGGACCAGCGGGCCAACCGGCTGGCGCACCACTTCACGGCCAACGGCCTCGGGGCCGGTTCGCACATCGGGGTCTACTCCCGAAATTCCATCGAGGCACTGGAAACCATGCTGGCGGCCTACAAGATCCGCGCCGTGCCGATCAACATCAACTTCCGCTACGTGCCGAGGGAATTGCGCTACATCTTCGACAACGCGGACCTCGCCGGGCTGGTGCACGAGCGCCGCTACAGCGCGAACGTGGCCCAGGTACGACCGGATTTCCCCGAACTGCGCCAGATTCTCGTCGTCGAGGACGGCACCGCCGAGGACTGCACCGGTTTCGGCGGTGTCGAATACGAGTCGGCGCTCACCGGCCAACCGGCCGATCGGGACTTCCCGGCGCGCAGCGGCGACGACCTCTACCTGCTCTACACCGGCGGCACCACCGGCATGCCCAAGGGCGTGATGTGGCGGCACGAGGACGTCTGGCGGGTGCTCGGCGGCGGGATCGACTTCATGACCGGCGAGCGGATGCTCGACGAGTGGCAGCAGGCGCGCGCCGGTGCCGAAGGCGGCACCCTGGTCCGGCTGCCCGCGGCGCCGTTCATCCACGGGGCCGCGCAGTGGGCGAGCTTCGGCGCCCTGTTCGCCTGCAGCCCGGTCGTGTTCGTGCCGCAGTTCGACGCGCACGAGGTGTGGCGCGCGATCCAGCGGGAGCGGGTCAACGTGCTGGCGATCGTGGGTGACGCGATGGCCCGACCGCTCATCGAGGCCTACCACGATGGCGGCTACGACGCGTCGTCGCTGTTGGCGATTTCCAGCAGCGCGGCGCTCTTCTCGCGGTCGGTGCAACACCAGTACCTCGACGCGCTGCCCAACGTGGTGATCACCGACTCGATCGGCTCATCGGAGACCGGGTTCAGCGGCATCGGCGTCATCACCCGCGACGCCGAGCAGACCGGCGGGCCGCGCGTCACCGCCGACCGCTCCACGGTCGTCATCCGCGACGACGGGAGCTTCGCGCCGCCCGGCGAGATCGGCTGGCTGGCGCGCACCGGGCACGTCCCGCTCGGCTACTACCGGGACGAGGAGAAGTCGCGGTCGGTGTTCGTCGAGATCGATGGCCAGCGGTACGTCGTGCCCGGCGACTACGCGCGGATCGAGGCCGATGGCACCGTGACGATGCTGGGGCGCGGCTCGGTGTCCATCAACACCGGTGGCGAGAAGGTCTTCCCGGAAGAGGTCGAGGCCGCGCTGAAGTCCCATCCGGACGTGTTCGACGCCCTGGTCGTCGGGGTGCCGGACGAGCGCCTCGGCCAGCGGGTCGCGGCCGTCGTGCAGCCAAGGGCCGGTGCGGTGCCGCGGCTGGCCGAACTCGACGCGCACGTCCGGACCTGGATCGCCGGGTACAAGGTGCCGCGCAGCCTGTGGCTGGTGGCCGAGGTGACCCGGTCACCCAGCGGAAAACCCGACTACACCTGGGCGAAGCGGCACACCGAGACGAACGAGCCCAGCGACGTGCGCGACCCGTCGCGGCGCGAGACCGCCATCGAACCGAGTTGAGCGCCTTTTGAAGCGGCGCAGCCGCTTGCAACTCGCACCGCCACGCAGAACGAGTCCGGAGACAGGATCTGAGGGCCAATGCGAACGACACTGTGCGACACCCTGGGCATCGAGCACCCGATCGTCGGTTTCACACCGTCCGAGCACGTCGCCGCGGCGATCAGCCGGGCCGGTGGCTTGGGGGTGCTCGGCTGCGTGCGGTTCAACGACGCCGACGACCTGGACGCGGTGCTGGACTGGATGGACCACAACACCGATGACAAGCCGTACGGGGTGGACGTGGTGATGCCCGCGAAGATCCCGACGGAGGGCGCCGCGGTCGATCTGCGGCAGCTGATTCCACCGGAGCACCAGGAGTTCGTGCGGCGGACGCTCACCAAGCTGGGGGTGCCGGAGCTGCCCACCGACGAACAGCACGCGGACGGCGTGCTGGGTTGGCTGCATTCGGTGGCCCGGTCCCATGTGGACGTTGCGCTGCGGCACCCGGTGCGGTTGATCGCCAACGCGCTGGGCTCACCCCCGACGGACGTCATCGAGCAGGCGCACCACCACGACGTGCTGGTGGCCGCGCTGGCGGGCAAGGCAGAGCACGCCCGTCGGCACGTCGACAACGGGGTGGACATCGTGGTGGCGCAGGGGCACGAGGCTGGTGGGCACACCGGCGAGATCGCCACGATGGTGCTGGTGCCGGAGATCGTCGACGCCGTCGGGGACCGGGTGCCGGTGCTGGCGGCCGGTGGCATCGGGTCCGGACGGCAGATCGCGGCAGCCCTGGCACTCGGCGCCAGCGGGGCCTGGATGGGCTCGTACTGGCTGACCACCAGCGAGTACCAGCAGATGCCGGGCAATTCGGCGACGCAGCGGGCGCTGCTGGCGGCGGGCTCCAGCGACACGGTGCGCTCGCGCATCTACACCGGGAAACCGGCGCGGCTGCTCAAAACCCGTTGGACCGACTCGTGGGAGGAACCCGACGCGCCGGAGCCGCTGCCGATGCCGCTGCAGAACATCCTGGTCAGCGAGGCCCACCAGCGCATCATGCGCTCCGGGGACCCCGGTGTCGTGTCGATGCCGGTGGGTCAGATCGTCGGCCGGATGAACGAGATCCGCCCGGTCGCCGAAGTCCTGACCGACCTCCTCGCCGAACTCGACGAAACCATCACCACGCTCGACAAGCTCCGCTGATGGGCGGCGCGTCACCGGGCTCGGTGCAGCGCCCAGAACCCCGATTCTTCGGCCAGAACCTGGTAGGTCGTGCCGGGGTGCAGTTCGAGGAGGTACTCGCGCATTTCGGCGGCATTCTTGTCCGGCTCGTAGACCGCGATGTACTCCGGGGCGACCCCCTCGGTGTTGGCTATCCAGAACACCCGGCATCGGCTGGTGAGATGCGCGGCGGTGGCGTTGTTGGCCGCGACCGTCGCGCCGTCGGGGATCCGGTCCAACACGCTCGACGCGGCCGTGGCGTCCTGGTCGAAGCGCTCGCCGTCGCTCGGGACCAACCAGGAGATGGGCAGCGTGACGCTCAAGGCGACCGCCGCCGCCAGGACGACGCCCGGCAGGTGCGAGGCGTAGCCCCGCAGCCAGGACGGGTGTGTCGCGCGCACCCTGGCGATGGCGTCGACCATGGCCAGCGTGACGATCGGCATCAGCACCGCGTTGTAGTGCCAGTCCGTGCTCCAGTAGTGCTCCTCCTGGGACAGGAATCGCCATGCGAACGTCGGGAGGGCGATGAGCAGCAGCGGTGAGCCGACGGCGATCAGCCCGGTCGTCGGCAGCAGGATCCAAAGCGCGGTGCTGAACTTCTCGCCCGCGCCTTCCAGCAGTGACGCGGGGAAAGCCACCTCACCGGCGATCTTGTCCCAGTACCGGTAGGTGCCCGAGGTGTTGAACGACGGGATGACCAGCACGGTGATGCAGAACCACGCGACGACGAACAGCACGGCGCTCACCACGGCGACGCGGACGAACCTCTTGTCGTGCTTCCCGGCGAGGACGGCGAGCACCACCGCGAAGGCGGCCGCGGTGAGCGAGAGGTCGTCCTTGACCAGCACGAGCGGCGCGCACCAGGCGAGGGCCCGCCACCACCGCTGCGACAACATCGCTTCGAGCGCGAAAGCGATGAGCGGGACGGCGAAGCAGATCTCGTGGAAGTCGAAGTCGACGGCCCGTTGAACGCCCCACGACAGGCCGTAGGCAACGCCCACCGCCCGCCCCCTGGCGTTGCCGAGCAACCTGGTGGCCGCCCTGGTCACCGGGACCACGGACAGCGCGAAAAGGGCTGCCTGCGCGACGAGCAGGGTCTGCGCGGACGGGAACACGAAGTAGATCGGCGCGAGGAGGGCCAGGATCGGGCTGAAGTGGTCGCCGAAGATGACGAACCCGGGCCCCAGCAGGTCCGAGACGGGCGTGCGGCCCTCCGCGTAGGACCGCACGACCTGCTCGAAAATGCCCAGGTCCCACGACATGGAGGCGTACCCGGCGTACCGCGACAGCGAGATCGCCACGTAGCAGACGTAGAACGCCCCGCAAAGCAGGTAAGGGATCACCCGGCTCGACACCGCTGGGCGGTCGGAACTTGCGGGTGCGGTAGTGGTGGATGCTTCGATGATCGTGATCATGGTGCTTCCGTGCTGTTCGAAGTGCTGGCGGGCGCGGAACTGGTGGGGTTGCTGGTCCTGGGCGGCTCACTGGTGAGCGAGCTCGGGGGCGCGCTGATGATCTCGGGAGGGGCCGACAGCGCGTAGAACTCCTCGAACTCTTCGACGGTCAAGACTCGTGCGCTCCCCGTGCGGTGCCTTTCATGAATCCTCTACCCCGACACCGACGATCTCGGTTGACATCCCCGCCGAAATTCCGCGCCCGATGTGAGCACCCTCACGAGCACCCCGCGTCGCGAGATGGGTGAGGGGCACCCGTGACCCAGTTACTCGGTCACGGGTGCCCCTCACCCGCTGTCATTCGGTGCGGGGGTGCGGTTATTGGATTGGGGTGTAGGTGGGGTTCGGGTTGGGACGGTGCCAGATCGGGTCGGGGGTCTGGCAGCGTTCGGCGGCCAGTCGGCGTTTGAGGATCTTGAACGTCGCCGTGCGGGGGAGTTCCGCGGCCAGGCGGATGTAGCTGGGCCATTGCTTGGGGCCCAGGTCGGGTTGTGCCGCGAGGAAGTCGCCCAAGGCGGCGGGGGAGAAGTCGGGAGTCGTGACGAGCGCGGCCATCACCTGGTCTCCGACTTGCGGGTCCGGGATCCCGTAGACGGCTGCCTCGGTGATCTCCGGGTGCCGCAGGAGGATTCGTTCGATCGGCGCGGTGCCGAGGTTTTCGCCGTCCACCCGCAGCCAGTCGGCCGAGCGGCCCGCGAAGTGGCAGAAGCCGTTCGCGTCCAGGTAGGCGAGGTCGCCGCTGAAGTACATGCCGTCGCGCATCCGTTCCGCGTCGGACTCCGGCGCGTTGTAGTAGCCCGCGAACCAGCCCGAACCCGCGGTGTTGACCAGCTCGCCGATCGCTTCGTCGGGGTTGAGCAGTTGGCCGTCGGCGGAGAATTCGGCCGTGGCACAGGGTTTTCCGGTGTCCGGGTGGAGCACGGCGACGCCGTCCGGGAGGCGGCCCAGCGCGCCGGGTGGGGTGTCCGGGGTGCGGGCCACGGCTATCCCGCCTTCGGTGGAGCCGAAGCCGTCGACGACGCGGCAGCCGAACCGCTCGGCGAACCGGGCGAGGTCCCGTTCGTTGCCCTCGTTGCCGTACACCAGCCGCAGCGGGTTGTCGGCGTCGTCCGGGCGCGCCGGGGTGGCCAGGATGTGCGCGAGCGGTTTGCCCACGTAGTTGGCGTAGGTCGCGCCGAAGCGCCGCACGTCGGGCAGGAAGCCCGAGGCCGAGAACCGGTGCCGCAGCGCGATGGCGGCCCCGGCGGCAAGGCCGACCGCCCAACCCGCCATCAGCGCGTTGGAGTGGAACAGCGGCATCGCCACGTACACCACGTCGTCGCCGGTCAGGCCGAACCGGTCGGCCAGCATCCGGCCGGGGAAGGCGATCTTGCCGTGCGTGCAGCGGACCGCCTTGGGCTCGCCGCCGGTCCCGGAGGTGAACACCAGCACGAGCAGGTCGTCAGGTGTCGCCGGAACCGGGTCGATGCGGCTACCGGCATGCTCGGCGAGCAGCGAAGACCACGACGGCCCGTCGACGACCAGCACCTCCGCCGAACCGAGGTCGAGCCCGGCCAGCAGTTGCGCGTGCGGGCTGTCGGTGACGATCAGCTGGCAGTCGGTCAGCCGGACATCGCGGGCCAAGGCCGCACCGCGCCGCGTCGGGTTCAGCCCCACCAGCACGGCCCCGGACAGCGCGGCGCCGCCGAGCAGGAACGCGAACTCCGGCACGTTGCCGAGCAGCACACCAACGTGGCGGGGACGATCCGCGCGCAGCCGAGAACGCAGCAGCGACGCGTACTGGGCGCAGCCGCGCAACTGCTCGGCCCACGACCACGCGCGGTCGGCGAACCGCAGTCCGCAGCTGTTGTCGTCGGCACGGGCCAACAGGAGTTCGGTCACCGTCGGCGTCATGTCAGTCCACCAGCGCGTCGCCGAGCCGCCCCAACTGCGCCGCCGCGCCACCGAGGAAGAACTCGTTGCGCTTGGCCGCGACGAAGTAGCGGTGCAGCGGGTGGTCGAGGTCGATGCCGACACCGCCGTGGACGTGCACCGCGGTGTGCGCGACGCGGTGTCCGGCTTCGGCGGCCCAGAACTTCGCGGTGGCGACCTCGGTCGCGCAAGGCAACCCCTCCTCGACCCGCCACGCCGCCTGCCACAGCGTCAGGCGCACGGCCTCCACGTCGATGAAGGCGTCCGCCAACCGCTGGGCGACGGCCTGGAAGCTGCCGATCGGACGCCCGAACTGCACGCGCTCGCGGGCGTATTCGCTGGTCAGCTCAAGCGCCCGCGCGAGGACACCCACCTGGTGGGCGCACCCTCCGACGGTCGCGCGGTTGATCAGCCAGTCCAGCACCGCCGAATCCGGGCCGAGCACCTGGTCATCGCCGAGCCGCACGCCGTCCAGGTCGAAGAAGGCCTCGCTGTCGGAATCGACGATGCGCTGGCGCTGGAGGGCGAGCTGCGCGGCCTCGACCAGGAACACCCGTGGCCCCTCCGGTGTCGATGCGGGCACCAGCACCAGATCGGCGACGGGCCCGGCTGGCACCGTGGTCTTCGTGCCGGTGAGCACCCATTCGCCATCCAACCGCTGCGCGCGGCAGGCGGGTCGGTGCGGGTCGGGGTTGTTCTCCTCGGTCAGCGCGGCGGTGAGCACCAGTTCGCCGTTCGCGGCCGGAACCGCCCAGCGCCGCTGCTGTTCGGGCGTGCCGAACTGGGCCAGTGCCGCGGCAGCCGTGGTGATCGAGGCGAGGTAGGGCACCGGGGCGACCGCGCGGCCGATCTCGATCAGCACCGAGCACTGCTCCAGCAACCCGAATCCGCCACCGCCTACCGAGCTCGGCAGTGCCGCCGACAGCACCTCGGCCCGCGCCAACTGTGTCCACAGTGCACGGTCGAAGCGGTCCGGTGCGCGCTCGACCTCGCGCAGCCGCTCGTTGGTCGCCCGGTCGCCGAGGATCTTCCTGGCCAGCCCGGACAGGTCGGTCTGCGCTTCGGTGCACGAGAAGTCCACGAATCCTCCTCAAGGTCTGGTCCGAACCGGTGGCGGGTTCGGTGCTCGGGTGTCCGGTCAGCGTTTGGCGGGGGGTAGGCCCAGGCCGACCGCGGCGACGATGTCGCGTTGCACCTCGTTGGTGCCGCCGCCGAAGGTGAGGATCAGCGCCGAGCGGTGCATGCGTTCGATCCGGCCGCGAAGCGCCGCACCCGGCGAACCGTGGCGCACGTATGCGGCGCTGCCGAGCACTTCCATCAGCAGCCGGTAGGCCTCGATGGCGAACTCGGTGCCGTACACCTTCGTCGCCGACGCGGTGGCCGGTGCGGGCTGCTGCTCGACAGTGGTGGCGATCTTCCAGTTGACCAGCTTGAGGAACTCCACCCCGGCGTGCACGCGGGCCAGGTGCCGCCGCACCCACTCCTGGTCGAGCACCCGGCGCCCGTCGGCGAGCCGGGTTTCCCGCGCCCACTCCAGCACTTCGTCCAACGCCAGCCGCAGCGGCGCCGATGAGGTCAGCGCCACCCGCTCGTGGTTGAGCTGGTTGGTGATCAGCGGCCAGCCCTCGTTCTCGGCGCCCACCAGGGCCGAGGTCGGCACCCGCACGTCCTGGTAGTAGGTGGCGCTGGTGGTCGGCCCGGCGACGGTGTGCACCGGGGTCCAGGAGAAGCCGGGTGCGGCGGTGGGCACGATCAGGATGCTCAGGCCGCGGTGCTTCTTCGCCTCCCGGTCGGTTCGGCAGGCCAGCCACACGTAGTCCGCGTACTGGATCAGGCTTGTCCACATCTTCTGGCCGTTGACCAGGTATTGCTCGCCGTCCCGGTCGGCGGTGGTGCGCAGCGAGGCGAGGTCGGTGCCCGCCTCCGGCTCGGAGTAGCCGATCGAGAAGTGGATCTCGCCGGAGGCGATTCGCGGCAGGTAGAACGACTTCTGCTCCGGGGTGCCGAAGCGCATGATGGTCGGCGCGATGCTGTTGAGCGTCAGGAACGGCACCGGGGCACCGGCGATCGCCGCCTCGTCGGTGAAGATCAGCTGCTCCAGCATGCTGCGGTTCTGCCCGCCGTACTCCGCTGGCCAGCCCAGCGCGAGCCAGCCGTCCGCGCCCATCTGCCGGACCAGTTGCTGGTAGGCGACGCCGTCGCCGTAGTCGCCGTGCGCGGTCAGTTCCTCGCGGAGCTCGGGTGTCATGAGCTTGCCGAAGTAGCGGCGCAGCTCCTTGCGCAGCTGCTCCTGCTCAGGCGTGTAGGCGATGCGCATGCATCCCTCCTGCGTGCCGAGAGGTGTGTGGAACATGTTTCATCAACCATAGTCCGAGTGGGGTGCGGCGGTCGACATGCGACTCTTGAACAAGCACATTTGCCGAATTGGCGCGTTGGATGATGCATAGAAACTGGTTCTATTGGACGGGTGACTGTTCGGGTTGACGCCGAACGGAGCAGTGACTCGCCTGCGAACGGCTCGTTGTGAGGTTGGACGGCCTGTCGTCCGGCTCGATCCGCCGGTCGTCTAGAACTGGTTGCACCCGTTTGTTCCAGTGCGTATCCCAATGTTCCAGGATTTGTCGCGCGGACCTTGCTAGTTCATGAGAACACGTTCTAATGTGTCGTGGATAACAGCTCCCGCAGCGGCGCGGGCGATCTCGGTGAGGTGACCAACCGGTGAAAGCAGCGGTGCTCAAGCAGATCGGTGATGACAAGCTGGACGTGCGGACTGATGTCGCCACCACCGCGCCCGGCCCCGACGAAGTCCGAGTGCGCATCAAGGCGGCCGGTGTCTGCCACAGCGACGTGTCCGCGATGAACGGCGCGCTGCCCGCGTTGGCACCCGGCGTGATGGGCCACGAAGGCGCCGGTGAAGTCTTGGAAGTCGGCAGCCAGGTGACCGAGCTGGCGCCCGGCGACCACGTGGTGCTCTCGTTCGTGCCACCGTGCGGTCGGTGCGCGTACTGCCTGGGCGGCCAGCCGAACCTGTGCGAGGTGCACACCGTCGCCGCGTTCGTCTCGCCGCGGTTCGAAATCGGCGGCGAGCCCGCGTTCGGCTTCGGCGGCTGCGGGGCCTTCGCCGAGGAAGTCGTGCTGCCCAGCGCGGGTGCCAACCGAGTCGATGCCGACATCCCCTTCGAAGTCGCCGCGCTCATCGGCTGCGGGGTGCTCACCGGGGTCGGCGCGGTGCTCAACACCGCGCGGGTAGAACCCGGGTCCACCGTGGTCGTCATCGGCTGCGGCGGAGTCGGCATCTCGGTCATCCAGGGCGCCCGGTTGGCCGGTGCCGCGCAGCTCGTCGCGGTCGACCCGGTGACCGAAAAGCACGCCGCGGCAAAGCAATTCGGCGCTACGCACGCCACCACGCCGGACGGCCTGGCCGAGGTGCAGAACGCGGTGACCGGTGGTCGCGGGTTCGACTACGCCATCGAGGTGGTCGGATCGGCCGCCACGATCCGCGCCGCCTACGACGCGACTCGACGCGGCGGCACCGCGGTGATCGTCGGTGCCGGTGGGCCGGAGCAGAAGGTCGAGTTCAACGCGCAGGAGTTGTTCATCAACGAGAAGAAGATCCTGCCGTCGTTCTACGGCTCGGCGGATCCGCGCCGGGACACCGCGCGGATGGTGAACCTGTGGCGTGCCGGGCGGCTCGACCTGGAAGGCATGATCTCCCGCCGGATCCGGCTCGACGACATCAACGAAGGCCTGGCCGCGCTGAAGAGCCCCAGCGGCGCCTTGGTGCGGCAGATCGTGACCTTCGACTGAGACCGGGGGTAGCGGTGCGGAGCCTGGCGGGAAAGGTCGCGGTCGTCACCGGCGCCGGGGCGGGGTTGGGCCGTGCGGAGGCGCTGGCGCTGGCGCGTGCCGGTGCCGACGTGGTGGTCAACGACGTTTCGGAGCACGCCTCGGCGGTCGTCGCGGAGATCGAGGACCTCGGCGGCAAGGCCGTGGCCGTCGTCGGGGACGTCTCGGACAGCGCCACCGCCGATCAGCTGGTCGCGACCGCGGTGCAGCGATTCGGCGGCCTGCACGTGGTGGTGAACAACGCCGGGGTGTTGCGGGACCGGATGTTGTTCAAGATGAGCGAGCAGGAGTGGGACGACGTGATCCGCGTCCACCTGCGCGGCCATTTCCTGCTGTCCCGCAACGCGGCCGCGCACTGGCGCGAGCAGTACAAGCAGACCGGATCGACCTACGGCAGCCTGATCAACACGGCTTCCGAAGCGTTCTTGCTCGGATCCCCGGCGCAGCCGAACTACGCGGCCGCCAAGGCGGGAATCGCGGCGTTGACCGTGTCCACGGCGCGCGCGTTGGAGCGCATGGGAGTGCGGGCGAATGCCATCTGCCCGCGTGCCCGGACGGCGATGACCGAGGACATCTTCGGACCGGCACCCGAAACCGGCATCGATCCGTTGTCGACGGATCACGTGGCGCCGCTGGTCGCGTATTTGGCCGGACCTGCGGCACAAGCGATCAACGGTCAGGTGTTCGTCGTGCACAGCGGGATGATCGTCTTGATGGCGGCACCAGCTGTCGCGCAGCGCTTCGACACCGAAGGTCCGTTGTGGACCGAAGGAGAGTTGGCGGACACCGTCGGAGCTTACTTCGCAACGCGCGATCCCGGACTGAGCTTCGCCAACACCGAGTTGTCTTCCCTGCCCTAGGAGGTTTTTTGTGAGCGGCGGCAGCCGCTTGCGGTGCGAGGCGGTTGGCGATTTCGCGCGAAATCGCCGCTCTCCCTGCACCCGGGACACCGATTTCGCGCGAAATCGGCGCGATCCCGGCAAACCAGGTCCACGGAACGAGCTCTAGGGCGAGGAGGATTCGATGGCCCTGACCGTGCGGCAGCACTGCGATGCTGTGGCGCTCAAGGATGGATTGCTGCTGGTGGACGGCCAGTGGCAGCAGGCCCGCGCGGGGCGGACCTGGACCCACCACCACCCGGCGACCGGCGAAGCGGTGGGGGATTTCGCCGTCGCCGCCGCCGAAGACGTCGACGACGCGGTCCGCGCCGCGCGGCGGGCGTTCGACGACAGCCCGTGGCCGACGATCCGCGCCGGGCAGCGGATCCGACTGCTGCGCCGCTACGCGGACCTGCTGCGGGAACACGCCGACGACCTGCGCGCCCGGCAGGCCCTGGACAACAGCGTGCCGCTGTCGTTCGGCACGGTGTACGCCGGATCGGTGGACGTCGCCGCCGACGTGTTCGACCACCACGCCGGGTGGATCGACAAGGCGGGCGGCGAAACCCTGCCGCCTTACCAGGGCGGCGATCACCTGGCGATGACCTTCCGCGAACCGGTCGGCGTGGTGGCCGCGGTGCTGCCCTGGAACGCGCCGTTCCTGCTGTTCGCGCAGAAAGTCGCACCGGCCTTGGCCGCCGGGTGCACGGTGGTGGTCAAGCCGTCGGAGTACGCGACGTTCAGCGTGCTGCGGATGGTGGAACTACTGCAGGAAGCCGGGATTCCGGATGGCGTGGTCAACGTCGTCACCGGCCCCGGCGATCCGACCGGCGAGGCGCTCATCGGGCATCCGCTGGTGGACAAGGTGAGCTTCACCGGCAGCCGTGAGGTGGGCCGGAGGATCATCGCGGCCTCGGCGGGCACCATGAAGCGGGTGTCGCTGGAGTTGGGCGGCAAGAGCCCGGCCATCGTGTTCCCGGACGCCGATGTGGGCTTGGCGGGCATGACCGCGATGGGCATGGTCACGCTCGGGCTGTCCGGTCAGGCCTGCGTGGCGCACACCCGGGCGCTGGTGCACCAGGACGCCTACGACGAATTCGTCGGCGCCGCCGAGCTGATCGCCGCCGCGGTGACCTACGGCGACCCGTTCGACCCGGGCGTGCTGTCCAGCCCGCTGATCAACCAGCGGCAGCTGGAGCGAGTGCTCGGGTTCATCGAGCAGGGGCAGCAGGAAGGCGCGCGGCTGGTCACCGGCGGTGGGCGGCCGGACGGCGACCTCAGCGCCGGGCACTTCGTGCAACCGACGATCTTCGCCGGCGTGACCAACTCGATGACCATCGCGCAGCAGGAGATCTTCGGCCCGGTGCTGTCGATCGTGCCGTTCGCCGACGAGGACGAAGCGGTCCGGATGGCCAACGACTCGCAGTACGGGCTCGGCGCCGGGGTGTACACATCGGACGTTCGGCGCGCGTTCCGGGTCGCCAAGCGGATCCGCACCGGCACGGTCGGCATCAACGGGTTCGCCGTGGAGCCGCACCTGCCCTTCGGCGGTTACAAGCAGTCCGGGCTCGGCCGGGAGGGCGGCCGGTCGTCGTTCGAGGCCTACACCGAGCTCAAGGCCGTGTTGTTGCCGCTGACCGACGAGTTGATGTGACATGCGGTTGGCGGGCAAGGTCGCGATCATCACCGGTGCGGCGCGCGGGCAGGGCGCGGCGACGGCTCGCCGGTTCGTCGCCGAAGGCGCGCGGGTGCTGGTGGCGGACGTGGCTGACGAGTTGGGCGCCGCGCTGGCCGAGGAGCTCGGGCCGGATGCCGTCTACCAGCACCTGGACGTCGGCTCCGAGGACGACTGGGTCGACGCGGTCCGCGCGGCCCGCGAACTCGGGTCGGTCAACGTGCTGGTCAACAACGCCGGGGTGCTGCACTTCGCGGAGTTGGCCGACACCAGCCTGGCCGACTACGAGCGGGTCATCCGGGTCAACCAGATCGGCACCTTCCTCGGCATGCGCGAGGTGATCCCGGCGATGTCCGATGGCGGCGGCTCGATCATCAACGTGTCCTCTGTGGAGGGTTTGGGCGGCATGCCGTTGCTGGTGGCGTATTCGGCCAGCAAGTTCGCCATTCGCGGGATGACGAAGGTGGCCGCGATGGAGTTGGGCCCCAAGGGCATCCGGGTCAATTCGGTGCATCCCGGTGCGATCGATACCCAAATGATTTCCGACGCGGTCGGTGGACCGGTGCCGATGGACTACGTTGGCAAACGCGTCGCGCTGGGTCGGGTCGGCCAACCCGAGGAGATCGCCGCGCTCGCCGTTTTCCTGGCCAGTGACGAGAGTTCTTACTGCACCGGCGCGGAGTTCATCGCGGACGGCGGCGCAACAGCAACACACTCACTCGCCTGAACAGGTGATGAGTGAAGGGCACCTTTTACCAACTTACTTGGTGAAAGGTGCCCTTCACCCCGGATCAGCGTCGATCGGAGGTGGCGGTGCGGAGTGTTGCGGTGGGGGCATTCGGGCAGGTTGGGCGGATGGCTACCTTGGGGTGGGAGGTTTTGCGGGCTATTCCGCGGCGGCCTTTTCAAGGGCGGGAGTGCATTCAGCAGGCTTGGTTCTTCGCGAGTGTGACGATCTTGCCTACCGCTTTGGTGGCCATTCCGTTCGGGGCGGTCATCGCTATGCAGTTGGGGTCGTTGACCCAGCAGATCGGGGCGCAGTCGTTCACCGGGGCCGCCAGTGCGTTGGCGATCCTCCAGCAGGCGAGTCCGCTGATCACCGCGTTGTTGGTGGCCGGGGCAGGTGGGTCGGCGATGTGCGCCGACATCGGCGCGCGCACCATCCGCGAGGAGATCGACGCGTTGCAGGTGCTCGGAGTTTCGCCGATCCAGCGGCTGATCGTGCCTCGGGTGCTCGGGGCGGTGCTGGTTGCCTTGCTGCTCAACGGAATGGTCAGCGTCGTCGGGGTGCTCGGCGGTTACTTCTTCAACGTGATCCTGCAGGGCGGCACGCCCGGCGCCTACCTGGCCAGCTTCAACGCGCTCGCGCAACTGCCCGACCTGTGGATCAGCGAGTTCAAGGCGCTGCTGTACGGATTCGTGGCCGGAGTGGTCGCCGCCTACCGCGGGCTCAACCCGGCAGCGGGGCCCAAGGGCGTGGGCGATGCGGTCAACCAGGCCGTGGTGATCACCTTCCTGCTGCTGTTCCTGATCAACCTGGTGCTAACCGGGATCTACCTGCAACTCGTGCCACCGAAGGGGTTGTGAGCCGATGGCCGTCGTCGACCCGGCCGCCGCGGCACCGGCGCGGCGGCGGATCACCCGTGGGCCCGGCGACGCGCTGGCCGACCTGGGCTGGCAGCTCTCGTTCTACCTGCGCGCCCTCGCCCTGGCACCGGTGACGCTGCGCCGCTACTGGCGCGAGACCGCCCGGCTGCTCACCGAGGTCGTGTTCGGCAGCGGTGCGCTCGCCGTAATCGGCGGCACGCTCGGCGTGATGATCGGCATGACGGTGGCCACCGGCGCGATCGTGGGGTTGCAGGGCTATTCGTCGCTGAACCAGCTCGGCACCTCGGCGCTGACCGGGTTCGTGGCCGCCTACTTCGACACCCGCGAGGTGGCGCCGCTGTCGGCGGGGCTGGCGCTGTCGGCGACCGTCGGCTGCGGGTTCACCGCGCAGTTGGGCGCGATGCGGATCTCCGACGAGATCGACGCGCTGGAGGTGATGGGCGTGCGCACCGTGCCGTACCTGGTGACCAGCCGGGTGCTGGCCGGGGTCGCGGCGGTGATCCCGCTGTACGTGGTGGGCCTGCTCGGCTCCTACTTCGCCTCCCGGCAGATCACCGTGTGGTTCTACGGCCAATCCGCGGGCACCTACGACCACTACTTCCACCTGTTCCTGCCACCCCAGGACGTGCTGTGGTCGTTCGGGAAGCTGATCGTGTTCAGCATCGCGGTGATCCTGACGCACTGCTACTACGGCTACACCGCGCGCGGCGGCCCGGCGGGCGTAGGCGTCGCGGTGGGCCGCGCCGTGCGCACCTCGATCGTGCTGATCGCGGTGCTGGACTTCTTCCTCAGCCTGGCCATCTGGGGCTCCACCACGACAGTTCGGATCTCGGGATGACCGGCGCGCGGAGCAGGCGCCGGTACCAGGCGCTCGGGGTGGCGTTCCTGGTGGCCGCCGGGCTGTTCTTCGCGGGCACCATCGCCGCCTACCGCAAGGCGTTCACGCCGGTGGTGGCGGTCAGCCTGGAAACCGACCGGATCGGCAACCAGATGCGGGTCGGCGCCGACGTCAAGGTGCGGGGCGTGGTGGTCGGCGAGGTGCGCGGCGTGCGGGCGGCCGGGGACCACGCGGTGCTGGACCTGGCGTTGCAGCCGGAGCAGGCGGAGCTGATCCCGGCGAGCGCGTCGGCCCGGCTGCTGCCCAAGACGCTGTTCGGGGAGCGCTACGTCTCCTTGCAGATCCCGCCGAATCCGGGTTCGCGGCCGCTGGCAGCCGGTGCTGTCATCCCGCAGGACCGCAGCGCCTCGGCCATCGAGATCGAGCAGGTGCTCGACGACCTGCTGCCGGTTCTGCAAGCGGTGCAACCGGAAAAGCTCTCGACGACGCTGAGCGCCGTCTCGCAGGCGCTGGACGGCCGCGGCGAACAACTCGGCGACACGTTGGTGCAGCTCGACAGCTACCTGGCACGGCTGAACCCGTCGCTGCCGAAGCTCGAATCGGTCATCGCGCGCATCGACGAGGTGGCCGACACCTACGACCAGGCCGCCCCCGACCTGGCGCAGGCGCTCAGCGACCTGACCACGACCAGCCGGACGATCGCCGAACAGCGGACCGCGCTGCAGACGATGCTCGGCACCGTCACCGGCAGCGCCGACGACCTGAACCGGTTCTTGGCGCTGAACAAGGACAACCTGATCGAGCTCACCGGCACATCGAGGTCCACTCTGGAACTGCTCGCCGAGTACGCGCCGGAATATCCCTGCATGCTCGGCCAGTTCGCGGACTCGATACCGAACGCCGAGGCGTCCTTCGGGAAGGGATCGCCGAACCCGGAGATCGCCAAGTTCACCATCGAGATCACCGCCAGTCGCGGCAAGTACCTGCCCGGCGTGGACACCCCGCGCTACCTGGACCAGCGGGGGCCGCGCTGCTACCCGTGGGTCGAGCCGCCGGACACCTTCCCGCAGTACCCGCCGGGCGGTCCGGTGCAGGACGGCTCCACGTTCCCCGAACCGCCGCGCGACCGCGACGAAGTGTTCCCGTGGAACCAGGTCCCGGCGTCGACCACGCCGCAGTCGGTGGCGAACTCACCGGCCGAGCGGGACCTGTTGTCGGCGCTGCTGGCACCGCAGTTGGGCGTGGCGCGGGCGGATGTGCCGGACTGGAGCGGGCTGCTGGTCGGTCCGCTGTACCGCGGTGCGGAGGTGACGCTGCGATGAGGTCGATCACCGCGCCGCTGATCAAACTGCTGCTGTTCGCGGCGGTCACGATCACGCTCACCAGCGTGCTCGCGATGACCATCGCGGCGTCCACCGCCAGCTCCACCGAGTCCTACCGCGCCCGGTTCGCCGACGCCTCCGGACTGGACGTCGGCGACGACGTGCGGATGGCCGGGGTGAAGGTCGGTCGGGTGACCGAACTGGAGGTCGTCGACGGCAGGTACGCCCTGGTGCACTTCGACATCGACGCGCAGCGGCGCCTCCCGCGCGACGCTTCCGCGACCGTCAAGTACCGCAACCTCGCCGGGCAGCGGTATCTGGCGCTGGACGCCCCGCTGCGCGATCCGGTGGACCTGCTGCCCCCGGACGGCGAGATCCCGCTGGAGCGCACCCATCCGGCGCTGAACCTCACCGCGCTGTTCAACGGGTTCAAGCCGCTGTTCCAGGCGCTTTCGCCGCAGGACGTCAACCAGCTGTCGGCCGAGATCGTCCAGGTGTTGCAGGGCGAGGCAGGCACGGTGGACAGCCTGCTCGCCCACACCGCGTCGCTGACCTCGACGCTCGCCCGCAAGGACGAGGTGATCGGGCAGGTGATCGACAACCTCAACGTGGTGCTGGGCACCGTCAACGCCCGCGGCCCGCAACTCGGCGAGCTGATCACCGCGCTGCAACAGCTGACCAGCGGATTCGCCGAGCAGCGGCAGCCGGTCGGCGAAGCGATCGCCTCGCTCGGCGAGCTCACGCACACCACCGCCGGACTGCTGGAGCAGGCGCGTCCGCCGTTGCAGAGCAGCATCGCCGAGCTGAACCGGGTCACCAGCATCCTCAACGCCGAGCAGCCGAAGCTGGAGCACGACCTGCAGACGGTTCCGGAGCGGTTGAACGCGTTGACCCGGACCGTCAGCTACGGCAGCTGGTTCAACTTCTACCTGTGCCGGATCTCCGGAACGGTCGGGATCTCCGAGCTGAACATCACGGTGCCGATCGTGCCGGTCCCGGCCTCGGAGATGCCGGAGAGGTGCCAGTCATGAAGCCGTTGCGGCAGCGGAACCAGGCCGTCGTCGGCGTGGTGGCGGTCGTCCTGATCACCTGCGTCACGCTGGGCGCGTTCTTCGCCGAGGACCTGCCGGTGATCGGCAGCGGGCAGACCTACCAGGCCTACTTCACCGAGTCGGCCGGACTCGCGGCGGGCAACGACGTGCAGATCGCCGGGGTCAAATCCGGTGAGGTCACCGATGTGGCGCTGGACGGGAACCGGGTGCTCGTGACGTTCCGGGTGGACGGTGTGGCGGTCGGCGAGCGCAGCCGGGCGAACATCGAGATCAAGACGCTGCTCGGCGAGAAGTACCTCGCGCTGCAACCGGACGGCGCCGCCGAGCTGACCGACCCGATCCCGATCGAGCGGACCACCGCGCCGTTCGACATCCCGGACGCGCTCGATCAGCTCACCCGCACCACCGACCAGATCGACACCCGGCAGCTCGCCGACAGCTTCCGGGTGCTCTCGGACACCTTCCGCGGCGCACCGCAGCACCTGGGCCAGGCCGTGGACGGGTTGTCGCAGCTGTCGCAGACCATCGCCTCGCGAGACCAGCAGCTCGCCGCGCTGCTGCAGAACACCAGTGGCGTCAGCGAGATCGTCGCCAACCGCGACGAACAGGTGCGGCGGTTGATCTCCGACGGCAACCTGCTGCTGACCGAACTGCAGCACCGCCGCGCGGCGATTTCCGCGCTGCTGACCGGCACCCAGCGGCTCTCCGACGAGCTGCGCGGCCTGGTCGCCGACAACCAGCAGCAGTTGCAGCCGACCCTGGACCAGCTCAACCAACTGACCGAGATGTTGCGGCGCAACCAGGACGACCTGGCCCGGACGGTGGCGGCGATGGCGCCGTACGTGCGCGGCTTCAACAACACCGTCGGCAACGGCCGGTGGTTCGACGGCTACCTGTGCGGGCTGTTCCCACCGGCGGTAAACGCCGGGCCGGTGCAGACCAACAGCACGTCCTGCGAGGTCCCGGTGCCGTCCCGTCCCGTCGGAGGTGGCTGATGCCCAAGATCTCCAAGGCCCTCGGTCTGGGGTGCGCGCTGGTGCTGTTGTGCGGCGCGGGCCTGTGGTGGTTGTTCAGCGATCCGGGCACGCGGATCACCGCGTACTTCGACAAGGCCGTCGGCGTCTACGCCGGGTCGAGCGTGCGGGTGCTGGGTGTCGAGGTCGGTGGCATCGACAGCGTCGTGCCGCAGGGCGCGGTGGTCCGGGTGGACATGCACGTCGATGACGACGTGCGGATCCCGGCCGACGTCAAGGCCGTGGTGGTGGCACCGAGCCTGGTCAGCGACCGGTACGTGCAGCTCACCCCGGCTTATTCCGGCGGCGCCGAGCTGGTTTCCGGCGCGGTGCTCGCGGCCGACCGCACGGCCACGCCCGCCGAACTCGACGACCTCTACCGCAGCGCCAACGCGCTCGCCCAGGCCCTCGGTCCGGACGGCGCGAACAGCACGGGCGCGTTGTCGGACGTGCTGAGCACCTCGGCGGCCGCGTTGCAGGGCAACGGCGCGGACCTGAACACCACGGTGCGGCAACTCGGCGACCTCGCCGCGACCCTGCAGGACAACCAGGACGATCTGTTCGCCACGGTGGACAACCTCAACAGGTTCACCGGGGCGTTGGCCGAAAGCGACCGGCAGATCCAGGAGTTCTACGGGCGGGTCACCGATGTGACCGGATTCCTGGCCGGTGAACAGCAGCAGATGGGCGCCGCGCTGGGCTCGCTCTCGGTCGCGCTGGACGATGTTTCCCGGTTCATCCGGGACAACCGGACCCTGATGGCGTCCAATGTGGACAACTTGACCGGTGTGACGCAGGCGTTGGTGGACCAGCGCGAGGCGCTGGCCGAGGTGCTCGACGTCGCTCCGCTGGGGGCGACGAACTTCATCAACTCCTACGACGCGGCCTCCGGAAGCGTCACGGTGCGCGGCCACCTCAACGAACTCACCCATCCACCGGTGCTGATGGTGTGCAAGCTGATCCAGCACAGCACACCAGAACCGCTGCCGGTGGCCCTGAAGGAGGCCTGCGACAGGCTGGCCCCGGTGCTGGACGGAACGCTGCCGCTGCCGTCGGTCGGCGAAGCGATGCACCACCTCCAGCAGGGCGAACTGCCGCCGCTACCGCTTCCGCTGGTGGATGCCTCCCGCCAAGGGGGCAACCCATGACCAGGCGCCGCGCGCTCGGCGCGGGACTGCTCGCGACGGTGCTGGTTTCCGGTTGCACCGCAACGGGATTCTCCGGCCTCTACAACGCGCCGCTGCCCGGTGGCGCGGAACTCGGCGACGATCCGTACCGGGTGACCGCGCACTTCGCCGACGTGCTCGACCTGGTCCCGCAGGCCAGCGTGAAGGTCAACGACGTCGCGGTCGGCCGGGTGGAGGGGATCGAGCTGAGCCCGGACAACACCACCGCGCTGGTGGTCATGTCGGTCAACGGCGACGTCCGGCTGCCCGCCAACGCCGACGCCCAGCTGCGGCAGTCGAGCCTGCTGGGCGAGAAGTTCGTCGAACTAGCGGCACCAGCCGAGGCGGCGCACGAGGAGCTGGCCGACGGCGCGGTGATCCCGCTGGAACGAACCAACCGCAACCCGCAGGTCGAGGAGGTGCTCGGGGCGCTGTCGATGCTGCTGGGCGGCGGTGGCGTCGCGCAGCTGCAGGACATCGTGCGCGAGCTGAACGGGGCCTTCACCGGCAACGAGGCGGAAATCCGCTCGCTGCTGGGAAATCTCAACGACACCGTGGGGCGGTTGGACGCGCAGAAGGAGAACATCACCCGCGCCATCGACGGCCTCAACCGGCTGTCGTCGACGCTGCGCGGGCAGACCGACGAGGTGGCCGGGGCACTGGACGGCCTGGCGCCCGGCCTGCAAACCCTGGCGCAGCAGCGGGATCAGCTCGTCACGATGCTGCGGGCGCTGGACGAGCTCTCCGGTGTCGCGGTGCAGACCGTCAACCGCAGCAGGGACGACATGGTCGCCGACCTGCGCGCCCTCGCGCCCACGCTGCAGAAGCTCGCGGACACCGGCGACAAGCTGCCGGACGCCATCGGCTACCTGGCGACCTACCCCTTCCCAGAGTACGCCATGAAGCCGCTCAAGGGCGACTTCGTCAACGCCGACGTCCGGGTCGACCTGGATCTGAGCAGCATCATGGAGAACCTCACCCGGTCCTCCGGCCCGCTGATCCCGATCCCGGGGCTGTCGGACTCGGGGCAGTCCGGGCTGACCCTGCCGCCACCCGCACCGGCCCTGCCGCCGCTGCCCATCCCCGCCCCGACGCAGCAGGGAGGACGCTAGATGTTCGCGCGGAAGACCAAGGCGCGGCTGGGGTTGTTCCTGGTCCTGGCGGTGGTCGGCATCGGGTACACCGGCGGCCAGTACGCCGGGCTGGACCGGTACTTCGGCGGCAACGGCTACCCCGTGACGGTCCGGATGGCCGACTCCGGCGGGCTGTTCACCAACTCGGAGGTGACCTATCGCGGGGTGGCGGTCGGTCGGGTCACCGCGATGCGGCTGACCGGAACCGGTATCGACGTCGACCTGCACATCACCGACTCCGCGCCGCCGATCCCGACCGACACGCGCGCGGTGGTGGCCAACCGCTCGGCGGTCGGTGAGCAGTTCCTCGACCTGCGGCCCGAACACGACGGCGGCCCCTACCTCGCGGCGGGATCGGTGATCGCGCCGGAGCGGACCGAGACGCCACCGGCGCCGGAATCGCTGCTGGTCGACCTGGACCGGCTGGTGGGCAGCGTGCCGGTCGACGATCTGCGCACCGTGGTGGACGAGGTCGGCACCGCCTTCAACGGCACCGGCGACGACCTGCAACGCCTGCTCGACGCGGCCAGCTCGGTCACCGCGGCGGCCGATCAGCACCTCCCGCAGACCACCGGGCTGCTGGTGAACAGCGATGTGGTGCTGCAAACCCAGCAGGAGCAGGCCGAGCAGATCGTGTCGTTCAGCGGCGGACTGCGGCAGATCTCCGCGCAGCTCAGGGAATCCGACCCGGATCTGCGGGGGATCATCCAGCAGGCGCCGGTGGCGAGCCAGGAAGTCGACGCGCTGCTGCGCAGCGCGGGCACCGACTTCGGCGTGGTGGTGGCGAACCTGCTGACCACGATGCGGATCACCGAGGTGCGCGGACCGGCGGTCGAGCAGATGCTGGTGGCCCTGCCGGTGGTCTCCTCGTTCACCCACTCGCTGTCACCGGATGGCACCGGGCACCTCGGCCTGGTGCTCAACTTCTTCAACCCGATCGCCTGCACCAGGGGCTACGAGGGCACCCCCCGGCGGCCGGGCAGCGAAACGGCACCGGGACCGACGAACGAGGACGTGCACTGCGCCGAACCGCCGGACAGCGTGATCAGCGTTCGGGGCTCCCAGAACGCCCCGCGAGCCCCGGTTCCAGACCCCGTCCCGCCGCCACCGCCGTTCACGCCCTGAGCACTGTGAGTAGTGTGCGGTCGTGCGGATTCTCGTCGTGGCGGCTCCGTTGCTCGGGCACCTGTTCCCGTTGATGCCGTTGGCGCGGGTGCTGCGCGACGCGGGTCATGACGTGCTGGCGGCTACGGCCGGGGATGCGCTCGCCGCCCGGCAGAACGGAATCGAGATCGAGGACGTCGCACCGGGCTTCGATTTCGGCCGGATCGCACGGCGGATCATGCTCCGGCACCCGCTGCTGGCCCGCGCCGAACTCGCCGGTGATGGCGGGCTGCGCGGCGTGTCCCGCATTTTCGGCGCGGTGAACGACGAATTGGCCGACGGTGTGGTGGCGCTGGCCGACCGGTGGCAACCCGAGCTGGTCATCTGCGAACCGCTCGCGGCCTCCGGTGCGCTGGCCGCGGCACGCCGTGGTGTTCCGCTGGTGCTGCACGAGAACTCGCTGTTCAACGGCCCGGAGTTGATCGCCGCGACCCGCATCGCCGGGACCTTGGGGCGCCACGGCGCGGCGGCGTTGCCGCCCGCTGCGACGACGTTGACCATCGGGCCGCCGAGCGTTGTCGGTGCCCGCGAGGGGTTGCCGATGCGGTGCGAGCCGTTCAGCGGTGGGGGCGCGGTTCCGGACTGGTTGGCGCAGCCGCCCGCGCGGCCCCGGATCCTGGTCAGCCGCAGCACGGTCAACGGCCCGGGGGAGAACCCGATGGCGGCTGTCGTCGCGGCGGCGCCGGAGGTCGACGCGGAGATCGTGCTGGTGCGCCCCGACGGGAAGACCGCGAGCCGGGTGCTGCTGGAGAACGTTCGAACGGTCGACTGGGTCCCGATCAACGATGTCCTGCCGACCTGCGCGGCGGTGGTGCACCACGGTGGAGCGGGCAGCATCTTCGGTGCCTTCGCGGCGGGCCTCCCGCAGCTGGTGACGCCGGGCGCGGGCGACCGGAAGTTCAACGCCGGGCTGGTTTCGGCTCGCGGCGCGGGCCTGGCGGTCCCGGCCAAGCGGATCACCGCGGCCGACCTGACGCGCCTGATCACCGACGACGCCCTGGCCTCGGCCGCTGGCGAGGTCAAGGCGGAGATGGCCGCGATGCCCGCCCCCGCCGAACTCGTCCCAACCCTCGAAGCACTGGTTGCGACCGACCGGTCGTGAACGCTGGGGCGAAGCGCCCCGATTTCGCCTGACCTGCCATGGGGGTCGTGTGATTGGTGGGTCAGGTGTTGTGTCCTGAGAACGTTGGCAACCCGATGTCTCGGCCGTCACGTGGGCCGTGCGCATCGAGTTGCTATCGGCGCCCTGAGTGGCACTTGATGCCACGGCACGCCGATTTTGTGGGCGCGTGCCGAGCAGCGGCGCCGGGCGCCTTTGCCCAGGTGGACGCGCTCGTGAGGGGTTCCCATACTGAGGGTGTCGGCCTCGCGGGACTCGACCGGATGGGCGAGTCGGAGAGGAGTGCGTGATGGGGCGCGCGGTTGGAATCGATCTGGGGACGACCAACTCCGTGGTGGCGGTGCTGGAGGGCGGCGAGCCGACGGTGATCGCCAACTCCGAGGGGTCCCGGACCACGCCGTCGGTGGTGGCGTTCGCGAAGAACGGCGAACTGCTGGTCGGTCAGCCAGCGAAGAACCAGGCGGTCACCAACGTGGACCGGACCGTCCGGTCGGTCAAGCGGCAAATGGGCACCGACTGGCGGGTGCAGATCGACGACAAGTCCTACACGCCGCAGGAGATCAGCGCCCGCGTGCTGATGAAGCTCAAGCGGGACGCGGAGTCCTACCTCGGGGAGGACGTCATCGATGCGGTGGTGACGGTGCCCGCGTACTTCGACGATTCGCAGCGGCAGACCACCAAGGAGGCCGGGCAGATCGCCGGGCTCAACGTGCTGCGGATCATCAACGAGCCGACCGCCGCGGCGCTGGCCTACGGCCTGGAGAAGGGTGAGCGGGAGCAGACCATCCTGGTCTTCGACCTCGGTGGCGGCACCTTCGACGTGTCGCTGCTGGAAGTCGGGGATGGGCTGGTGGAGGTCAAGGCGACCTCCGGCGACACCCACCTCGGCGGTGACGACTGGGACGAGCGCATCGTCGAGTGGCTGGTCGACAAGTTCAGGGCGTCCTCGGGCATGGACCTGACCAAGGACCGGATGGCCATGCAGCGGATCAAGGAGGCCGCCGAGAAGGCCAAGATCGAACTGTCCAGTTCGTCGCAGACCAGCATCAACCTGCCCTACATCACGGTCGACTCGGACAAGAACCCGCTGTTCCTGGACGAGACGCTCTCCCGCGCCGAGTTCGAGCGGATCACCTCGGATCTGCTGGAGCGCTGCCGCAAGCCGTTCAACAACGCGATCCGGGACGCCGGGATCAAGGTCGGCGACATCAACCACGTGGTGCTGGTCGGCGGGGCGACGCGAATGCCCGCCGTAACCGATCTGGTGCGCGAACTCACCGACGGCAAGGAGCCGAACAAGGGCGTCAACCCGGACGAGGTCGTCGCCGTCGGCGCCGCCCTGCAGGCCGGTGTGCTGCGCGGTGAGGTCAAGGACGTCCTGCTGCTGGACGTCACGCCGCTGTCGTTGGGCATCGAGACCAAGGGCGGCATCATGACCAAGCTCATCGAGCGCAACACCACGATCCCGACCAAGCGGTCGGAGACCTTCACCACCGCCGAGGACAACCAGCCGTCGGTGATGATCCAGGTCTTCCAGGGCGAGCGGGAAATGGCCGCGCACAACAAGAAGCTCGGCATGTTCGAGCTCACCGGGCTGCCGCCCGCGCCGCGCGGTCTACCGCAGATCGAGGTCACCTTCGACATCGACGCCAACGGCATCGTGCACGTCAACGCCAAGGATCTCGGTACCGGTCGGCAGCAGTCCATCAAGATCAGCGGCGGCTCGGCGCTGCCCAAGGACGACATCGACCGGATGGTCAAGGACGCCGAGGCGCACGCCGAAGAGGACCGCAAGCGCCGCGAAGAAGCCGAAACCCGCAACCAAGCCGAAACCCTGGTCTACCAAACCGAAAAGGTCCTGACCGACAACGCCGACAAGATCCCGGCCGACACCCGGACACAGGTGCAGGACGCGATCAAAGACGTAAACGAAGCCCTCAAGGGCGACGACATCGAAAAGATCCGCTCCGCGGTAGACCACCTCGCCACAACCTCCCAAGCCATCGGCCAAGCGATGTACGGCCACCACCAGACCGCAACCGACACCAGCGGCGACGGCGGCCCCCCACCAAAACCCGACGGCGAAGAAGTTGTCGACGCAGAAATAATCGACGAAGACGAAAAAAAGGAGTAACCACCCGTTCGCACGATGAGTGAAGTCCCCCTTCGACCGACTATGCCGGTCAAAGGGGGACTTTGTATTAGGGGCCTGGCGGGATCTGCGGCAATGCTCGAATATGTGCTCTGACCAGCACAAATAGTGCTGAGGAGTACCGACGTGTTTGGACAGTTCCGACCCTTGGACGGCCTGGTATGGCCTGGTATGGCCTGGCGGTGAGTGGATCCGCCGCACCCGGCTACCCGAAACCCGTGCTGGGTGTCGATTCAACAACGACGCCGACTGCCAGGAAGACTTCTACGGCATCCGGCTGTACAGGGCCCGAGACGGATGCTGGATGGTCGGAGTCTGCATCCAGCGCATGGACCTCTGCCAACCGTTGAACGAGTTCGCCTACGGCGACCTCGCCACAGAGGTCGTCCGGTTCCGCGAAGCCGAATACAAACGCCTCGCACCCCACGCCATCGCCGTGGACTGATCATCGAACGAAAGGAACGCCAGTGCCCATCGAGCACGAAGCCAAGATCCTCGACGTTGACGCCGACGCACTGGAGAAACGGATCCTCGCCGAAGGCGGCCACAAGCAAGGCGAGGCGTTGCAGCGCCGCTACGTCTACGACATCACCCCCGGTGATGCCTCGAAGTGGATTCGGCTGCGTGACACCGGACGCGAGATAACGTTGACGATCAAGGAGATCGGCCACGACGGGACCGGTCCTCGGGCTCGCTCAGGTCGACGATGACGCTCTCCGCCTAGAAGCACGCGCACCCAGAGTCCGAGGTCGGCCCAGTCCTGGCCTAGGCCGTGCCTGTGGCTGCGTGCTGGGGGCGTCTTCGTCGTGCA
Source organism: Saccharopolyspora antiqui (assembly GCF_052246905.1). Lineage (NCBI taxonomy): Bacteria > Bacillati > Actinomycetota > Actinomycetes > Pseudonocardiales > Pseudonocardiaceae > Saccharopolyspora > Saccharopolyspora antiqui. The sequence goes on along the minus strand of NZ_JBQQBO010000020.1, from coordinate 81,963 downwards.
GTGTTGTGTGAACCAGTGAACGCGTCGGCGAGACTGTGAGGCTACGCCTACAGCGATGAAGCTACTGCGCGGATTACAACGTATTTGTGATGATCTAGATAACTTTCAGCCGCCATCGCTTCGTTCCTGAAATAGCGATACCCCTGGTCGATCCCAGCATTTCGCGCTGTTGGTCGCCCGGCAGTCACGGCAGTAGCGTGGCGATGCGTTCCACGTAGTTGTCGCGGCCGATGAATCCTCCTGCGCGGCCAGGCGGGACCGCTAGTCCGTCGATGAGGTGGCCGAGGTGGCGGCCGACTTCTTCGGCAGCGGTGGTGTGGGCGTGGCGGAGTACGTCGGTGTCACCGGGCCTCAGTAGGCCGTGGTTGAGGTGCCACGCGGCCGAATCCAGGACCACGTCCAGGCCGTAGAGGCGTCGGGCGGCATCGACGATGGTGCGCCACTTTCCTCCGGTGGTAGCGGCGGTGTCGAATTCCTGGAGCGTGCGGCGTACGAGGTGAACGCGGGCGAGGGATTCGATGTCGTGGAGGTGGGGGTTGGGACCGTCGCGGTTGACGCGGTGGTGGAGTTGGTCGGCGAGAATTCGTTCGTGCAGGGACGCCAACCGGATCGCCGAGCGGGGGTCCTCAACACCTTGCGCGGCGGGGACGGCGGGCGCGTCGGTGCCGTCCAGGAGTTGTCTCCCGGCTTCCAGCAGCAGCAGTCGGGTGTCACCTCCGGCGGCGTGGAACGAGCGGGCCATGTCTTCGTAGACGGTGATGCGGTTGGCGTGCAGAACTCCTTGGAATCCGCACAGCCGTCGGCACGTTGCGGCGACGGACTCAAGGTTCAGGGTGGCGGCGGCCTTGGCGAGGGTGCGGTCGCGGTTGGCGGCGAGCCACGGTGCGTAGTGCGCGTTCGCCACGCCGTGGGTTGAGCCGGTGGTGCCGGAGAGGCGTTCGGCTATGAAGTCGCGGCGGATTTTGTCGACGTAGAAGCTGGTCGCGTACACCTGGGCGATCGCGGACGCGAGTTCGGTGGCATGGGTGGTGAACCGCAGGACGGGTGTGGCGGGGTGTCCGGTGCGGCGTTGGGTGTTGTATCGGGCGGCGATCGTGACAGCGGCACGGGCGGCCGAGGTGAGCGCGACCGCGGCCGAGGTGACGGCGGCGTTGACCCCGCCGAGGGAGCGAGCGAGGCGTTGTTGCGGCGTGAGCGGATCGCGAACCCCTTCGGCGGTGATGGTGGCGGTGTCGGAAAGCCATTGGCCGTGGGAGATTTCGGCGTGGTCGAAGCGGATCACGGAATAGTCCAGCGGTATCGGTGCCCCGCCGGGGAGCGCAGTGATGTGGGCGTGGGGGTGGGGGAAGCGGAACGCGAACGCGTGCACCCCGTGATCGTGGTCGTCGACGATGAGGCGGGCGTTGACGACGGCAGTGCGGGCGAGCCCGGTCCACGCGACGTTGGGCATGATCTTCAGCGCGGCATCGTCCGGGGTGTGGAGGATGAAGGTGCGGCGGTCGCGGTTGTAGTGGGCTTCGGTGCGCATGTGCATTTGGGAGCCGCCGCGCCCGAGTTCGGTGGCCACGATCGCGCCGGGCGCGTCCATCGTGTCGAGTTCGGCGATCAGCGGGTCGAGGTCGTTGTTGGGATGACCGCATTCGACGAGGGCGGTGGTGGCGACGCCGTAGTGGACCATCGCGGCGTGCATCATCGCGGGATCGACGATCCCGGCCCATTCCATCCCGGCGAGCAGTCGTCCGGGGGCGTGGTGCAGTTCTCGGGCGGGGCCGAGCATGCGCCCGAATGCTTGGAGGCGTTGGTAGGTGGTGCTCATGCCGGTGCGGGTGGGGTCGAACGCGGGTTTGCTGAGGAGTTCATCGAGTTCTGCCCAGATGGGCATGCGGTCGCGGAAGAACGGGTTGAGGTTCATCGGGAGACCTCGGTGTACCAGTAGCGATGCAGGTTCCACGTGCGCGTCGGGCCGCGGTGTCGAGCCCTGGTTCGCGCAGGCGGTGCGGCGACGATGGCGTGCGCGTTCGCACCGGACAGCCCGAACGACGAGACGGCGGCGCGGCGGGGGCCATCGGCGGGCCACGGCTCACAGGTGGTCGGTACGCGCAGCGCGGAATGGTCCCAGTCGATGACGGGTGCGGGTTCTATGTGGTGCAGCGATGGCGGGACTTGCCCGTGCTGGAGGGCGAGGACGGTTTTGAAGATTCCGGCGATTCCGGCGACGGGTTCGAGGTGTCCGATGTTCGTCTTCACGCTGCCGACCAGGCAGGCGCGGGGGTTGTTGCCGTAGACCTCGTTGAGGGCGTTGAGTTCGACGTCGTCACCGACGCGGGTTCCGGGGCCGTGGGCTTCGACGTAGCCGATGTCAGCGGCGTGGCAGCCCGCGTCGGCGAGCGCTTCCCGCATCATGCGCACCTGCCCAGGAACAGAGGTGGTGACGATGTTGCGGCCGGATTGCCCGTTGGCGTTCACGGCTGAGCCTTCGATGACGGCGTGAATCGGGTCGTTGTCGCGGACGGCATCGGAGAGGCGTTTGAGCAGCACGACGGCGATGCCTTCGGCGCGGGCGTAGCCGTCGGCGTCGATGCTGGCGAAAGTCGAGCGCCCGTGCGGTGACAGGGCTCTCGCGAGCCCGTGGGAGGGGCCTGCGTCGGGGTTGAGGATCAGGTGAGTTCCGGCGGCGAACGCGGCGTTGACTTCACCGTTGCGGAGGGCGTGGCAGGCGGTGTGGATCGCGGTGAGCGAAGCGGAGCAGGAGGTGTCGAGCGTGATGCTCGGACCTTGCAGATCGAAGAAGTGGGAGACACGGCCGGACAGGAACGATTTCAGTCCTCCGCCGGAAAGGGAGTACATGTTCGGCGCGACGACGGGCGTGGAGAGGTCCCAGTAGTCGGAGTGGGATTCGCCGACCCAGATGCCGGTACGGGGTCCTGCGACATCGCGGGCGGTGAGTCCGGCGTCGTCGATGGCTTCCTGCACCACCATGAGCAGCAGCCGCAGCCGGGGGTCGCAGCGGTGCGCTTCGCGGGCGCCGAACCCGAAGTGCTCGGCGTCGAACTTGTCGACGTCATCGATGAAACCGCCGACGTGCATGATCGGATGGCGGGGATTGGTGATCCGGTCTGGTGGGACGGGGCCGATGGCGGTGCGGCCGCCGCGGAGCACGTTCCAGAACTCAGCGGGATTGTTGGCGCCGGGGAATCGGCAGGCCATACCGACCACCGCGGTGGGGTCGGCATGGTGGGCGGCGTGGGTATCGCGGGTGACGGTGCGGATGATCTCGTTGCGTCTCTCGGTGACGGTGAAGTGTCCGGCCTCCACAAAGTGGATGGACACGTTGTCGCGAGTGATTTCGCGCCACGCCAAGAGATCCGCGAGTCCGAACAGCGGTTCACGTGTCCCACCGATGACGGTGATCGGGCACGACAGCATGCGGAGCGCGGGGCGGTATTGGCCTACGGCGGTGGCATCGGCTCGGATGACGTCGACGTTGGAGCGGATCGCGTCGCGGGCGCTTTCGGGTGCCCCGCCGAGGCGGATGACTTCGTCGACCATCTCGTCGTCCGGAAGCACGTGCAGGGACGAGAACCGGCGCGAGTGCAGGTGCGGTGGTGGGGCCGAGAGGATGACCAGTCGCTCGGGACCGGGCTGGTGGTTTTCGGTGAGGACGGTAGCGACGGCGTGCGCGAGCCACGCGCCCATCGAATGCCCCAGCAGGCAGAAGCGGCCAGGTAGGCGGGGGATGACGCCGCTGGCGACGTCTTCGGCGAGTTCCCACAACGAGCGGGGGAGTGGTTCCGCCTTGCGGGGTCCGCGTCCGGGCAGGATCAGTGGCAGCACATCAACACCGGGGATGCGCCAGGATTCGAACAGCGATGGTGGCGCGCCCGAATAGGGGAAGCACAGCAGATGTCGTTCGGCGTTGGGGTTGGGGTCGTACGCCAGCCACGGAGTTGACGACACGGTCGGGCCTTCCCGTGAGACGGGTCAGTACTGGGTGAATCCGCCGTCAACGCTGATCGCCGCGCCGGAGATCGAACCCGCGTCGGGGGCGGCGAGGGCGGCGACGAGCGCGGCGACTTCAGCGGGCGCGACCATGCGGCCCAGGTCGCCGGTGTAGAACCGGGCTGCCGTGTTGAAATCGGCACCGGAGTTCTCGATCGCGCCTCGGAGTTCGCGGGGGATCATCTCGGTGTCGGTGATGCCGGGGCACACGGCGTTGACGGTGATGCCCCGGGTGGTGACCTCTTTTGCGAGGGTCTTGGTGTAGCCGATGAGGGCGTGTTTGGCGGTGGTGTAGCCGACGAGCCCGGCCGCGCCGGTTTTCCCGGCGATCGAGGACATGTTGATGATCCGCCCGTAGCCCCGCGCAAGCATGTGTTTCAGCACGGCGCGGCAGGCCCAGAACGCCGAGTTCACGTTGAGGGCGAAGGCCCTGTTGAGGGCGTCGTCATCGAGCTCGGCGACCGGTTTGCCGTCGTCGGTGACGCCTCCGGCGCTGTTGATGAGCACGTCGATGCGGCGGTGTTCGTCCACTGCTTCTTCGATGAGGCTGGTTATCTGCTGCGGTTCGGTGACGTCAGCGGGGATGTAGCGGGCGCGGTCGCCCGCGCCGAGTTCGACGATGGCCTTGCGCCCCCGTTCGGCGCAGCGGCCGGAGATGACGACGGTCCCGCCGTCGGCGACGAACCTGCGTGCGCAAGCGAGGCCGATACCGGCCGTTCCACCGGTGATGACAGCGATCTGAGGCATCGTGCGCCGGTCCTTCCTCTGCCCGAAGTGGCTGGGACGAAATGGGATGCGGCTCGCCCGGGCTCGGTGACCTGGACGTCGGTGCGGGTGATGCGGGGGCGGCGGACGCGAGCGCAGGTTCGCCTCGGCGGTGGACATGGTCACCTCCGGTCACTTGGTCAGCGCGAGCACGGCGTTGTGCCCGCCGAAGCCGAAGGAGTTCGACAGCGCCACGTCGAAACGCATCCGGCGTGCGTGATGGGTGACGAGGTCGAGCGCGTGGGCGTTCGTGCAGGGCTGGTCCAGGTTCGCCACTGGCGGGACGGTCTGGGACCGCAGGGCGAGCGCGGTGTAGGCGGCCTCGATGGCCCCGGCGGCGCCGAGGGCGTGGCCGGTGACGCCCTTGGTCGAGGTCACGGCCGCGTTCGGGGTGACGTCGGCGAGCACGTCCGCCTCGACCGCGTCCCCGGTGGGAGTGGATGTGGCGTGCGCGTTGACATGCCCGACGTCGTCCGCGATGATCCCGGCGTCCTGGCAGGCCAGCCGGATGGCGGCTTTGGCCCCCACGCCTTGTGGGTGTGGCGCGGTGACGTGGTGCGCGTCGGCCGTCGCGCCGTACCCGGCGAGGTGGGCGTGCGGCCGGACTCCTCGGGTCGCCGCATCCTTTTCCTTCTCCAGCACGATGATCGCGGCTCCCTCGGCTATCACGAACCCGTCGTGGTCGACGTCGAAGGGGCGGGATGCGTGCTCTGGCGGGTGCTTCCTGGCGCGGGAGAGCGCGCGGAGCTTGTGGAACCCGGCCACGTGCAACGGGGTTACCGCGGCGTCCGTGCCGCCGCAGACCACCACGTCGCACGCGTCGCTGCGCAGCAGCCCCAGGCCGAGCCCGATCGCGGTCGCACCGGACGCGCATGCGGTTGACACGACCATGTTGGGGCCGGTCGCACCGAGTTCGATGGACAGCACCCCGGAAACCATGTTCACCAGGCCCTTGGGCAGGAACCGGGCGGTGACTGCGGGAGGTCCTCCGGCCAGCAGGCGAGCGTGGTTGTCGTCGTAGGTCTGGGCGCCGCCGAACGCCGTGCCGATGACCACACCCACGCGGGCGTTCGCGCGGGCGTTCGCGGTGAGCTGGGCGTCGTTGAGGGCTGCGTGAGCGGCGACGAGGGCGAACTGGGTGCTGCGGTCGTATGAGCGAGAGATGCGGTGCCCCGCCAACCGGTTCGCGTCGAAGGTCGCGGGCACCATGCTGGCGAAGTCGACGGGTGCATCCTTCAGCTCCTCCATCGGCCGGGCGGTGGGGCGCCCGGCGCAGACCGCTGTCCAGTTGACCGTCCGGCCGAGACCAGCGGGTGTGATCAGCCCGATGCCCGTGATCGCCGCCGGTGCGTTGTTCATGAGGTGCCGTCCGCGATCGTGCTGATCAGCTGTTCCATGGTGGTGCCAGTGGTCAGCTCCTCGTCGTCGAGGGCGACGTCGAACTTCTCCCGGATGATGTCCGCGAGTTCCACAGCCGCGACGGAGTCCACCCCGAGTTCTTCCAGGGTCCGGTGCGCGATGATGTCACCGCAGACGACGTCGAAGCTGTCCACCAGGATTGCGGACAGTTCCCCAGCTACATCGGTCATGCTGTCGCGGGCCTCCTCAGAACGTTCTGTTCGGACGGAAAACCGTCTGCCGATGACCCTGACGCTAGGCGTATCGCGTTCCTGGGTGGAAGGGGCAGTTCCGCGGCGCGGAACTGTCCACACAGGCCGGTGGGTCGGGACGATCAGCCGCCCTGGGCGCGCCTGACTTGCAGCGAGGCCGCGTAGGACACCTGCTGTGTGTGCAGGATGACCGCCTTCTTGTCGAATCCGGCGGATCGTCCCGTGACACCGATGCCTGCCACCGCCATGCCGCTGCGGTCGAGTACCGGCGCGGCTACCCCCGTTATCCCGGGGATGTACTCGTCCCGCGCGAACGCGTAGCCGCGGCGGCGGATCCCGGACACTTCCTGCCGCAGAGCGGTCGGCGTGCTGATGGTCCCCGACGTGTGGGCGGGCAGCTTCGCCACCCCGGCGAGCAGCTTCTCCAACTGGCCGGGCGTGTACGCCAGGAGCACTTTGCCCAAGGCCGTGCAGTACGTGGGTTCCCGCCAGCGGTCGGACCGGACCAGCCCGGCGGCGTCGTGCTTGAAGAGGGATCTGACGCAGAACACCTCCGAACCGCTCAGCACCCCGGCGATCACGACGTGACCGACGCGTTCGAGGAGTTCCACGAGGTACGGCGTGAGCAATCGCTGGAGATCTCCCGTCGACGAGTCCGCGTTCATGTGCACGAGGGAGTGGAAGCGCTCGCCCAACGTGTACGTGCTGTCGAGCTTGGCGACCAGGCCGTGCTCGATCAGGACCTCCAGCATTCGATGGGTGGTCGACTTGGGCAGCCCGGTGCTCTTCTCCAGTTCGGTGAATCGCCTGGGGCCGACCGCGATCGCTTCCAGCAACACCAGTAGTTTCTGCACCGGACCGGAACGCGAAGTCAGGTTCGAACGAGGACGCGGGGATCTCGCGGTGTTCATTGCACTCTCCGCCCGATGGATGTGGCGCCCACCCTGGTCTGCGCTGGGGCTTCGGGGCGAGCTGGCCGGTCACGGTATTCCACTCGATACTCCTGCCACCAACTCGGTGGGGGAAAGCGCAAGGAGATCACTCATATTTCGCAGCGCACCGTTGGCATATGCCGAGAATTGCGGCCGGGTGGGGGCGATTGATCAACAGTGGATCCGGTGGTGGTGTTTGGGTGAATTGTTCTGCACGGCGGAGAAGGCCGTTGTTTTTTCGCTGCGGATGTTGACTCTCATTGGCCTTTGCGAGTGTCTGGTGGGGGAAATATCAGGGGGAGGCGAAGAACCTCGGGGATGCCGATGATGGTGCAGGACTGGGAGAATTTGCGCAGAATTATCCGAATGGTGTCCGAAATGCGGATCCGGGCGGATCGCGTAGGAAGAATTCGACAACGTCGGAACCACCGATCACGGGATGCACCCCAGCTCCGCCGCGGGGCGGCTCGTCACTGATCGGGTGGTGGGTGAAGGGCACCTTTTGCCAAGTATGTTGGTGAAAGGTGCCCTTCGGTCTGCTGGGTTCCACTGTGGATTCAGTTGGCGTAGAGCCAGTCGATGTGGGTGTAGTCGCTCGGGTCGCGGTTGGTGAGGAGTTCGTTGCGCAGCAGGCGTCCTACGCCGTCGATGTGCCAGACCTCGCCCCAGGTGCGGGCATTGCGCTGCACGCGTGCGGTTCGGAGGATGCGGGCCTGTTGGGTCGCGCGCAGCGCGGCGGGCCAGTCGTCGGAGTGCTTGGTGGCCTCCGAAGCCAGCGTGGCGGCGTCTTCCAGAGCTTGGCAGGCGCCTTGGGCCAGGTACTGCAGCACCGGGTGCGCGGCGTCGCCGAGCAGCAGCAGGCGGCCGCTGATCCAGTTGTCGGTGGGTTCGCGGTCGTGCATCTGCCAGCGGCGATCCCGCCACAGCGAGGCCAAGCCACTACGCACCGGCTCGCAGCAGTTCCGGAAGGCGTCGTCGAGTTCCTCGGGCCCGCCCCAGTCGGATTCGCCGCGGTCGAAGGCGGGGCTGCGGAACACCGCGACCTGGTTGACCATCTGGCGCTGCCGCAGCGGGTACTGCACCAGGTGGCAGCCCGGGCCGATCCAGGCCACCACCTCGTCCAGGTTCACCTCGGCGGGCATCTGCTCGACCGCGACCGCACCGCGATAGGCGACGTAGCCGGAGGGGACCGGCTGATCACCGACGATGCCGTCGCGGAGCGTGGAGTTCAGCCCGTCGACACCGAGCACGACGTCGCTTTCGAACACGTCACCGTCGGCGCAGCAGGTGAAGGCGGTGTCGCCGGTGCTTTCGACGCGGTCGACCTGGCGGTTGGTCTCCAGCAGCACACCCGCCGCGCGGCAGGCGTCGACGAGGATGCGGTGCAGGTCGCTGCGGTGCACGACGACGTACGGGGCGCCGAAGCGGGTGCGGAACTCCGCGTCGAGGGCGAGGTGGGTGAGTTCGCCGCCGCCGACCGCGTCGCGCAGCACCAGGCGCTGCGGTTCGACCCCGGCGGCGAGAACCTGCGCCAGCACGCCCCACTCGCGGAGGATGCGGGTGGCGTTGGGTGCGAGTTGCAGGCCCGCGCCGACCTCGCCGAACTCGGCGGCGCGCTCCAGCAGCCGCACCGACCGGCCTCGCAGACGCAGGGCGAGCGCGGCGGCCAGCCCGCCGATACCGCCGCCGACCACGACCACGTCCTGCCGGTCGACTGCTCGATTGCTGCTCATGCGGGTTCCCTTCTGCGTCGGACGTCGTGAGTTGGCAGGTGCGGGCCTGGTCTGCACGGTGAACGGGATCAACGAGACGCTAGCGGCACGTTCGAGGGAGAAGAATAGAATTCCAGCATGAAGAACAAGCCGTCGTACGCGCTGACGTCGGTGGACAACGCGCTGCTGCTCCTGCAGATGCTTCGCGACCAGGGCGGACTGCGGGTCAGCGAGGCGGCCGAAGAGCTCGGCATCGCCCGGTCCACCGCGCACCGGCTGCTGTCGATGCTGGTGTACCGGGACTTCGCGATCCAGGACGATCGGCGCACCTACGTGCCCGGCCCGGCGCTGGCCGCCAACCAGGTGGCCGGGCATCCGAACCAGTGGCTGCGCAAGGCGCTGTACCCGCACATGGACGCGTTGTGCGAGCGGGTGCAGGAGACGGTGAACCTGATGGTGCGGGTGGGCACCCAGACGCGGTTCCTCGCCAGCGTGGAATCGACGCAGATCCTGCACGTCGGTGACCGGCGGGGGACGATCCTGCCCGCGCACCTGTCCTCCGGGGGCAAGGCACTGCTGGCCGAGCTGGAGCGCGACCAGCTGGCGCAGCTCTACCGGCCGGGCGAGGCGGATCGGCAGCTCTCCGACCGGGAGTGGAAGACCCTGTTGCGCGAGCTCAAGGCGGTCCGGGAGACCGGTTACGCGGTCAACCGGGAGAAGACCGAGGACGGCGTCTCGGCCATCGGGATGTGCGTGCACGACGCGACCCGGCTTGCGGTCGGCGCGCTGTCGGTCGCCGCACCGTCGGCGCGGTTCGACCCCAAGCAGATTCCCGTTCTGGTGCGAGAAATGCGAGCCGCGGTCGCCCGCGCCGAAGTCGACGTCCAGGCCCTGCCCGAGCTGTAGAACCGGTCGTTGCCGCACGCCAGCGCTGGCCGGGAGCGCGCGGCCGGGAGGAAACCCGCCGTACGCACGGCCGTCTGGTTGATTCTGGATAGCAGAATGGTGGCCGATATGGCGGAATTCCAGCCCTATGGTGTGGGTCATGTCGCACACCGACGTGCGCCCGGTCCGATCAGGTCGGGCAACGGTCCTCGTGGTCGCCCTCTGCTGGCTCACCGTGGTCTTCGACGGCTACGACCTGATCGTCTACGGCACCGTGCTGCCGGAACTGCTGCACGAACCCGGTTGGGGCCTGACACCCGGTGTGGCTGGCCTGCTGGGCAGTCTGGCGTTCGCCGGAATGCTGGTGGGCGCGCTGGTCGCCGGGGTGCTGTCGGACCGGATCGGTAGGCGCCGCGCGGTTCTGCTGTGCACCGGGTGGTTCTCGGTGTTCACGGTGCTCTGCGCGGTGGCCTGGGATCCCGCGTCGTTCGGTGCGTTGCGGTTCCTCGCCGGGCTCGGGCTCGGCGGTCTGGTGCCGTCGGCGAACGCGCTGGCCGCCGAGTTCGTCCCGCAGCACCGGCGATCCCTGGTGTCGACGCTGATGATGTCCGGCGTGCCGATCGGCGGAAGCGCGGCGGCGGTGCTGGGGATCTGGCTGATCCCGGCGTGGGGTTGGCCGAGCATGTTCGGCGTCGCGGCGATCTGCCTGGTCGTGGTGTTGCCGCTGAGCTGGCGATTCCTGCCCGAGACGGCGGCGTACCACCGGGCTCGCGGCGACCACGAGCGCGCCGCCGAGGTAGCGCGCCGGTTCGGGACCACTGTGGACGAATCGCCCGACGCGACCGATGACGTGCCGGGGCTGTTCTCCCGGTCCTACCTCGCCGCCACGGTGCTGTTCGCGCTGGCCACGTTGGCGATCCTGTTCGCCTGGTACGGCTTGGGCACCTGGTTGCCGCAGCTGATGCGGGAGTCCGGGTTCAACCTCGGTTCGGCGTTGAGCTTCCTGCTGGCGTTGAACCTGGGCGCGGTCGTCGGTTCGCTGCTCACGGCGTGGGCGGGCGACCGGTTCGGCCCGATGCGCACCGGTGTGGTGGCGGCGGTGGTCGCCGCGCTGGGCCTGGCGGGGCTGCTGGCGCATCCGCCGAACGTGGTCACCTACGCCCTGCTCGTGTTGGCCGGAGTCGGCACGCACGGCACCCAATGCCTGGTCATCGCCGCGGTCGCGAACTACTACCCGGCGCGGCTGCGGGGCACCGCCCTGGGCTGGGCGCTCGGCGTCGGCCGCATCGGCGCCGTGGCGGCTCCGCAGGTGGGCGGTCTGCTGCTGGCCGCGGGGCTGGGGGTCGGCTCGAACTTCCTCGCCTTCGCGGTGGCCGCCGCCGTAGCGGGCGTGCTGCTGTGGCTGTGCCCGCGTTCGGCGCGGCGCCGAACCGCTGACCAGCCGGTCCTGGCGGCGGAGATCGATTCCCGGTGAAACCAACGGTTGTTCTGCACACTGGAATCTGATTCCGCAGCAGCGAACGTTTTGGCAGCATCGACGGTATTCGAGGGGAGAACGAAATGACTTCGCTTGACACCCAGCAGGAAGCCGCGCTCGCCCAGCTCTACGCGGACTTCGCGACGGAGAACCTCAACCCGCTGTGGACGCAGCGCGACGACCTGATGCCGATGCAGCCGACCCCGAAGGCCGTGCCGCACGTGTGGCGCTGGTCGACGCTGTATCCGCTGGCGCAGCGCGCGGGCGACCTGGTCCCGGTCGGCCGCGGTGGCGAGCGTCGGGCGATCGCGCTGGCCAACCCGGGCCTGGGTGGCGTGCCGCACGCGAGCCCGACGCTGTGGGCGGCGATCCAGTACCTCGGGCCGCAGGAGGTGGCACCGGAGCACCGGCACAGCCAGAACGCCTTCCGGTTCGTGGTCGAGGGCGAGGGCGTGTGGACCGTGGTCAACGGCGATCCGGTGGCGATGCGCCGCGGCGACTTCCTGCTCACGCCGGGCTGGAACTTCCACGGCCACCACAACGAAACCGACCAGCCGATGGCCTGGATCGACGGGCTGGACATCCCGTTCGTGCACTACACCGACACCGGCTTCTTCGAATTCGGCTCCGAGCAGGTCACCGACCCGGCCACGCCGCACATCTCCCGCTCGGAGCGGCTGTGGGCGCACCCCGGCCTGCGGCCGCTGTCCGGTTTGGACGATCTGCCGAACTCGCCGATCGCCGCGTACCGCTGGGAGCACACCGACGCGGCCCTGCGCGAACAGCTCGCGCTGGAGGACGAGGGCCAACCGGCGACCGTCGAGCCGGGGCACGCCGCGGTGCGCTACAGCAACCCGACCACCGGCGGTGACGTGATGGCGACGATCCGCGCCGAGTTCCACCGGCTGCGCGCCGGGGCGTGGACCCGACCGCGCCGGGAGGTCGGCTCCTCGGTGTGGCAGGTGTTCGAAGGCGACGGCGAGGTGGTGCTCGACGGCACCGAACACCGCGTGTCGACCGGTGACCTGTTCGTCGTGCCGTCCTGGGTCAAGTGGTCGCTGCGTTCCGAAGGCGGGTTCGACCTGTTCCGCTTCTCCGACCAGCCGATCTTCGAACGGCTCAACCAGTCCCGCGTGTTCGTCGAGGAAGGTTAATCATGAAGCTGGCCACGCTGCGCCTCGGTGGCAGGACCACCGCCGCTCGCATCGACGGTGACGAGGCGGTGGCGCTCGCGGCGACCGACGTCGGCGCCCTGCTGCGGCAGGACCGCTGGCAGGACATCGCATCCGCGGACGGCACCCGCCACCAGCGCTCCGATGTGGACTTGGCGCCGGTGGTGCCCAGTCCGGGGAAGATCGTCTGCGTCGGGCTGAACTACCGCAACCACATCCTGGAGATGGGTCGCGAACTTCCGGAATACCCGACGCTGTTCGCGAAGTTCACGGAGGCGCTGGTCGGCCCGAACGACGACATCGAGCTGCCGAAGGTCTCCGAGGCGCTGGACTGGGAAGCCGAGCTGGCGGTCGTGGTGGGCTCGCGGGTGCGGGGCGCCGACCGCGCGGCGGCCGAGGCGGCGATCGCCGGTTATGCGGTGCTCAACGACGTCACGGTGCGCGACTACCAGTACCGGACCAAGCAGTGGTTGCAGGGCAAGACCTTCGAGGCCACCACGCCGTTCGGGCCGTACCTGGTGACGCCGGAGGAGTTCGAGCTCGACGCGGACATCGTCACCGAGGTCGACGGTGCGGTCATGCAGCGCGCCAACATCAGCGATCTGCTCTTCGACCCGGTGCACCTGGTCTCCTACATCTCCGAGATCGTCACCCTCAACCCGGGCGACGTGATCGCCACCGGTACCCCCGGCGGTGTCGGGCACGCCCGGAAGCCGCCGCGCTACCTGACCGCGGGCAGCAAGCTGGTCACCCGCATCGACGGGCTGGGCGAGCTGGTCAACATCGTCAAGGAAGCCTCGTGAGCCTGGCGCAGCAGCTGCGGTGGGCGCGTCGCGGGACCGCGTACTTCGCCCGCAAGCTGGGCGAGCTCCCCGACGCCGGATTCGACGCGCCCACCGGGCTGCCGGGCTGGACGCGGCGGCACCTGGTCTCGCACGTGGGCTACAACGCGCGGGCGATCGCGCGGCTGGTCGACTGGGCCGCCACCGGGGTGGAGAACCCGATGTACTCCTCGCCGCAGGCGCGTGCGGCGGAGATCGAGGAAGGCGCCACGCTGAGCGTTTCGGCGCTGCGGGCGCTCGCCGAGCACGCGGCGGTGCACCTGGACGTCAGTTGGCGGGATCTGCCCGAGGACCGCTGGAACACCGAGGTCCGCACCGCGCAGGGTCGTCTCGTGCCAGCCACCGAGACGACGTGGATGCGGGCGCGCGAGGTGTGGATCCACGCGGTCGACCTCGGCAACGGCGCCAGTTTCGTCGACTTCCCACCGGATTTCGTCGACGCCCTGCTGGTCGACATCACCGGCCTGTGGCAGCGCAAGGCCCAGGGCCCGGCCCTGCTGCTGGCCCCGACCGACCGCGACGCCCGGTACCGGGTGGACATCGACGGTGCGCAGCCCAACGTGGTGCGGGGTTCCAGCGTCGACCTGGCCCGCTGGGTGGCTGGACGGGGTGTCGGCGACCTCAAGGCCGACGAGGGCGAACTACCGGAGCTGGGCCGCTGGCTGTAGTTCGCGGTGCCCGAAGCAGGTCTTCGGGCGAATCGGATCCGAGCGAGCGGCGCTGGTGCGTCGTTCGCTCGGTTTCCGAAAACCGCCGCGGGCGCCTCGACTAGCCTGCCGGGCATGTTCTTCTACATCGCCGCCGGACTGCTTTTCCTCGTGTTCGCGGTGAGTTTCCTCTACGACCGCCGTCAGCTGCGCAACGGCGTCTACCTGTTCCTCGCGCTGGTCTTCCTGGTCGGCGGACTGCTGATGTCGCTGGCTTCGGTGTCGGAACCGGCGGCAGCCATCGTGCTGCTGGGGCTGGTGCTGCTCATCCCGCTGTCCATCCTGGTCCTCGCCGGTTTCCTGATCGCCAACGGCGTGACGATGCTGCGGCGCGAGGGCAGGCGCCCGGCGAACCTGCTGTCGCTGGCCGCGGGCATCGGGATCATCGGTTACCTGCTGCTGCGCGCCCTCGCCAACGCCATCCAGTGGAAACCGTTGCAGGTCGCCATGGACACCGCGGGCAGCCTGCTCGCATACGTGTCGATCCTGTTCGTGTGCTTCCTGCTCTACTCGTTCGTCTACGGCAAGATCCGGCACCGCCGCGCCGTGGACTTCATCGTGGTGCTGGGCTCGGGGCTGATCGGGTCCCGCGTGCCGCCGCTGCTGGCCAGCCGACTCGACCGGGGGCGCGCCGCGTTCGACGCCGAGCGGGCGAAGGGCCGACACCCGGTGCTGATCACCTCCGGCGGGCAGGGACCGGGCGAGGACCTCCCCGAGGCGCGGGCCATGGCCGACTACCTCGTTTCCAAGGGCGTCCCGCAAAACGAGATCCTGGTCGAGGACGAGTCGCGCACCACCGAGCAGAACCTGCGGTTCAGCAAGGCGATCATGCAGTCCATCAAGCCCAAGTACCGCTGCCTGGTGGTCACCAACAACTTCCACGTCATGCGCGCCGCCCGAATCGCCCGCAAGGAGAAGGTCAGGGCCCAGGTGATCGGTTCGCCGACAGCCCGGTACTTCGTGCCGAGCGCGACGATCCGCGAGTTCGTAGCGGTCTTCCTGACCCACCGCGTCGTAAACGGCTGCATCTTCCTACTCCTGATCGCCAGCCACGTGCTCCCCGCGATCGAGTGAGGGGTGAAGGGCACCTTCGACCGACTATGCCGGTCAAAGGTGCCCTTCACCTCGCACCGTTCGGGTGGTGACGGGTGGTTTGCTTGGATCGGGGGCGTGGATCTGCTTCGCCATCTCCGGTTCTTCGTCGCGGTCGCCGAGGAAGGCCACTTCGGGCACGCCGCCGACCGGCTCGGCATGACGCAGCCGCCGCTGTCGCAGGGCGTGCAGCGGCTGGAGAACAGGCTCGGCGTCACGTTGTTGACCAGGGGTTCGCGCGGTGTGCGGCTGACCACCGCCGGTGCCGAACTGCTGCCCAGGGCGCGCGCCCTGCTCGACGGTGCGGACCAGTTCGAGGACGAGGCGCGCCGCCAGCGAGAGAACCGCGGTGCGGTGCGCCTCGGTGTCATCCCGGCGTTGAGCGACTGGCGGATCGCCGCCGTCACGGCCGATGTCCGCGCCGCCGCACCGGATCCGGCGGCGCGCGCGGTGATCACCACTACGGCGCCGACCGCGGAGCTCGTCGATGCCGTCACGGTCGGTCGGCTGGACTGCGCGGCGGTGCACCACCCGGCCCTGATCGGCGCGCTGGAAGCCGGGCCGGTGCTGAAGATCCCGCGCCGGCTGCTGATCCCCAACGATCATCCGGCCGCCCGCCGCAAGCAGTCGATCAGAGCGCTGCGCGGGCTCGCCTGCGCCACCACGCCGCGCAGCCACGGCACGGCCGCGTTCGACCTGCTCGTGGACACCCTGCGGAGCAAGGGCCTCGACCCGGACTTCCTACCGGCGGCTGGGGACCGCGACGCGGTCGCCGCGGTGGCCGCCGGGCGCGCCTTCGCACTCACCACCGACTCCGCGCTGCGAGCGCCGGGTGTGGTCAGCGCGTCGGCCGGGGACGACCTGGCGCTGCGGGTGCGGCTGGTCTGGCAGGAACCAACGCCGGAGGACGTGCGCACCGCGTTCGAGGCCGCGTTGCGGAGGCAGCGGTGAACCCGGTGACGGGCCGGATCCGCGAGGTGCTCGCGGATGCCGGTGCCGAGGGCTGGGTGCACGCGGTGCAGTTGGGTGCCGCGAACTCGCGGGAGATCGGCGTCGGTGCCGACGAACTCGTGGTCACCGCGTCCGTCTACAAGCTGCCGCTGCTGGTGGCGCTGTGCCGCGCCTTCGACGCCGGGTCGCTGGATCCGCGCGCGGCGGTTCGGATCGATCCGGCGTCCGGTACGCGCGGCCCGACCGGGCTTTCGACGTTCCTGGACCCGGTCACGCTGTCCTGGCGCGACCTGGCGGCCTCGATGATCGGGGTGTCCGACAACACCGCCGCGGATGTGATCCTCGCCGAGGTGGGCTTGGACGCGGTCGCCGCCACGCTCGCCGACCTGGGGCTTTCGCAGACCAGGGTGGTCGGCGGCACCGCCGATTCGCATGCCTCGCTGGTCCGCGACCTGGGCGCGGCGTCCGCCGCCGAGGCGTTCGCGCTGCTCGCCGACAACGACGAGGTCAGGACCGTCAGCGCCTACGCCCCGGCACTGGCCAGCGCCACCACACCGCGCGAAATGACCCGGCTGCTCGGGCTCATCTGGGCCGATGCCGCCGCGTCACCGGCGCAGTGCGCCTTCATCCGGCGGTTGCTGGGGAACCAGGTTTGGCTGCACCGGATCCGCGCCGGGTTCCCGTTCCGGGGTGTGCGGGTGGCGGGCAAGACCGGCACCATCGGCGCGGTGCGCAACGAGGTGTCCGTCGTCGAGTTCGACGGCGAGGCACCGGTCGCGGTCGCGGTGTTCACCTTCGCCGCGCGGGCCGACGCGGCGTTGCCGACGGTCGACGCGGCCATCGCGGAATGCGCCCGGATCGCCGTCACCGACCTGCGGTCCGGGCGACTGTGATCGAGCCCGTCGTCAGGCGGGGGCCGCGGCGGGCAGGGTCGCGGTCACCTGGAAGCCGCCGTCGGGCAGCGGGCCGGAGGCGATGGTGCCACCGGCCAGCTGCACGCGTTCGGCGAGCCCGATCAGGCCCTGCCCACCGCTGGGCAGGCTGCGCTGGAAGTCGTTGGCCGGACGGGTGTTGCGGACCGCGGCCACCAGGTGTTCCGGCTCGTAGTCGAGCGTCACGGCGGCCTGGGATCCGCCCGCGTGCTTGTGCACGTTGGTCAGCGCTTCCTGGATGACCCGGTAGGCGGCGCGCTCGATGTGGTCGGGCAGCGGTCGGCGCTGCCCCTCGACGCGCAGTTCGGCCGCCAAACCCGCCTCGCTGGACGCGGTGACCAGCGCTTCGACGTCCCGCAAGGTCGGCTGGGGCGGTTCGGGCGTGTCGTCGGTGGGATCGGCGCGCAGCACGCCGATCATCTGCCGCAGTTCGTTCAGCGCGCCCCGGCCGACCGCCTGGATGGTGGCCGCCGCGCGGGCGGCTTTCTCGGGGTCCCGGTTCGCGAGCAGCTCCAGCGCCCCGGCGTGCACCACGACCAGACTCACCTGGTGTGCGATGGAATCGTGCATCTCGCGGGCGATGCGGGTGCGTTCTTCGGCGCGCGTTCGCTCGGCGATCAGGGCCTGCTCGCGTTCCGCGCGCTCGGCGCGCTCCACCCAGTGCAGCAACCGGGTTCGGCGACCGGCCATGTAGAGCCCGACGACGACGGGGAAGAGGTTGATGACCGCGTACCCGATGAGCCCCTCGACGGTGTTGACGTCGAGCGGGATGGTGGCGCCCAGCCAGTTTGGATACGCCAGGACGGTGAACGCTGTGATGCTCCAGATCTGCCAGCGCTTCCGGCCGTAGGCCCCCAGCGCGTACAGCGCGACCAAGCTTCCCCAGAACATCGGGGTGACGTAGTGCGCGACCGCCGCGAACAGCGCGACCGAGGCCGGGAACCGGCGCATGCCCAGCAGCGCGAGCGAGCCCGCCAGCACCACGGCGAGGTCCTTGATCGGGACCGGCGCACCGGGCGGCTGGTTCTGCATGATGCTCCACACCGAGATCAGCAGGACGAACCCGCTGATGGCGGCGAGGACCACCCACCTCGGCACCCGCGCCAGCCAGGACGGCCGCGAACCGAGGAAATACCGCAAATCGTCCGGACCGGTCGGCTCCGATCGGTCCGCGACCAGCTTTCGCTCTGCCACACCGGAAACCCTATGGGAATCGGGCGAAGATCGAGTGAGCCTGGGGTCGTAGTCCCCGGGTATGACGATGCCCTCGCCGAGCTGGGCTTTCTGCGATCGCAGCATGATCAGCGGATGGCACCCGCGGGCGACGCCCGCGCAGCGTCCCGCGCCATAGCTTCGCCGCATGGCTTACCCGAGTGAAAGTCCAACAGTCGTGCTGCCCCGCGGCGTCGACGCCGCGCAGGCTGGTCAAACCCGGTTGCACGGTGTCGATCTGGCCCGTGCGCTGGCCGTGCTGGGCATGTTCGTCGCGCACATCGGACCGCTGATGCTCGATCCGCACGCGGGCACGGCCGCCGAGGTGTTGGCCGCCTTCGGCAACGGCCACGCCTCGATCCTGTTCGCCACGCTGGCCGGGGTGTCGCTGGCGCTGCTGACCGGCGGCAGCCGCCCGCACGAGGGTCTGGCGCTGCGGAGGGACCGGATCCGCATCGCGGTGCGCGCGGCGATCCTTTTCGTGCTCGGCATGGCGCTAACCCAGCTCGGCACCCCGATCATGGTGATCCTGTCGTACTACGCCGTGTACTTCGTGCTGGCCCTGCCGGTGCTGGTGTTGCGGCCGCGGGTGCTCCTGGCATCCGCTGGGATCTGGGCCGTCGTCGCGCCGCTGGTGTCCTACTTCATCCGGCGTTCGCTCGGCGGCGAGACCGCGGGTGGTGCGTTGTCCTTCAGCGACCTGGCGTCGCTATCCGATGCGGGGGCCGGGTTGCTGCGGCTGCTGCTGGACGGTGCGTACCCGGTGTTGACGTGGATGCCGTTCGTGCTGGTCGGTCTCGCCGTCGGGCGGCTCGACCTGCGCTCGACGGCGGTTCGGCTGCGGCTGCTCGGCTCCGGCATCGGCCTTGCGGTGCTCGGGTACGGCGGATCCTGGCTCGCCCTCAATGTGTTCGGCGGTATCCGCGCGTTGGCTCCGATCCTGGATGCGCTGCGACCGATGGCCGACCAGGTCGGCAGGACCCCGCTGGAACTCCTGCGGATGGTGAGCTTCGGGACGGTGCCCACCAGCAATCCGGCGCTGCTGCTGCTCGACGCACCGCACTCCGGCACCACGTTCGAGATCGTGGGCTCCACTGGTTTCGCCCTGGCGGCTCTCGCGCTGTGCCTGATGGTCGTCGATCGGCTGCGAACCGTGCTCGCGCCGCTGACGGCCGTCGGTGCGCTGGCGTTGACCGTCTACACGCTGCAAGCCGTGGCGCTGAAGTTCGTGATGGACGCCGACCCGGCATTCCTGACGGCGCACCCGTGGCTGCCGCTGACCGCGCTCGCGCTGGTCAGTGTGCTGTTCTGCGGGCTGTGGCGACCGCTTCTCGGTCGTGGCCCGCTGGAACGGGTGCTGCACTGGGCATCGACTCGGGCGTCCACGGCGCTGGCCCGCTGACCTGCCGGTGCGTGGGAGTCCGAAGTGGACTCAGGTGCGCTTGGCGCGACTGGGCGCGACCCGTGGTGGTTCGCCGGGCTGCTTGGGGTAGACCGGCGGCCACGGGGCGTCACCGAGCCCGGCGGCCAGATCGCGGCGCGACCACTCCAGCAGCGGCTCGATCGACTGCGGCTGCTGGTCGGCCCAGGGATCGCCCTGTTCGGCCACCCGCTTCGGCACGGTGGCGATGGTGAGCGCGTCGGGCTCGACGTCGGCCAGCTCGTCCCAGCTGATCGGCGTCGACACCTGCGCACCGACGCGGGGACGCGCGCACCAGGCGCCGAAAACGGTCTTGTGCGGCGCGTTCTGGTTGAAGTCCACGAACACCCGAGCGCCGCGTTCCTCCTTCCACCACTTCGCGGTGATCAGGTCGGGTCGGCGCTGTTCGAGCGCGCGGGCCAGCGCGACCGCGGCCGCCCGCACTTCGTAGCTGTCCCAGCGCCGTTGCAGCGCGGCGTAGATGTGCAGACCGCGCGATCCGGAGGTCTTCAGCCGCGCATCGATGCCGAGTTCGCCGAGCATCTCGCGCGTGACCGAAGCCGCCTCCCGCACCTGCGGAAACCGGACTCCGGGGGACGGGTCGAGGTCGATGCGCAGTTCGTCGGTGAACTCGGAGGAGTCGGCGTGGTACGGCCACACGTGGAAGCCCAGGCAGCCGAGGTTGACGCCCCAGATGACGTGCGCCAGGTCGGCGGCCACCAGCGCGTCGCTGGTGGTGCCGTTGGGGGTGGCCACCACGGTGGTCCGCAACCACGGCGGGGCGGACTTCGGCACCCGCTTCTGGAAGAAGGACTTGCCGCCCGCCCCGTCCGGGTACCGCTCCAACAGCAGCGGTCGCCCCCGCAAAGCGGTCATCAGCGGCTCGGCAACGGCCTGGTAGTAGCGGATCAGGTCGAGTTTCGTCTCACCGCGCTGGCTGAAGAAAACCTTTTCGGGGTGCGACACCGACACCTCGGTGCCCCCGATGTCCAACTTGACAGCCTCAGCCATGACTCCGCCTCCACCCCGAACGGCGCGGCCCCGGTCGCGCCGAGCAGCCTCCAAGGGGACAGGGTAGGCCCGGCCCCGGACCAACGCCCGCGTTATCGCAGCCCGGACGGCGGCTCACCACGTCGAACCACCATCGGAGAGGATTCCGCCATGCCCGCCGCGGACACCCCCTACGGCAGCTGGGAGCCGGACACCCCGGCAGAGGTTCGGCGGCTGCTGGGCGGGCTGTCCGCACCGTGGTGGCTGGCCGGTGGGTATGCGATCGAGCTCGCGCTGGGCCGTCCGCTGCGCCACCACGACGACATCGATGTCCTGGTGCTCCGCCGCGACCAGCTGGCCGTCCAGCGCGCCCTGTCCGGCTGGGACTGCTGGGCCGCCGACCCGCCAGGCGTGCTCCGCCCCTGGCAGCCCGGCGAGAGGTTGCCGGTCGGCGTGCACGACATCTGGTGCCGACCGGGTCCCGACCGGTCCTGGCGGATCCAGGTCATGCTGGACGAGTCGTGCGGTGCCGAGTGGGTTTCGCGGCGCAACGCTGACCTGCGCCGCCCGATCACGGCACTCGGCCGCACGAATCGGGACGGCATCCCCTACCTCGCGCCCGAAGTTCAACTGTTCTACAAGGCGAAAGCGCCCAGGGCCAAGGACGAGGTCGACTTCGACGCCGTGCTGCCCGAGCTCGACGCGCGGCAGCGCGGTTGGCTGGCTGACGCGATCAGCACCACCTACGGGCCGCATCCCTGGCTGCCCGCACTCGCCTGAACGGGTTCGGTCGCGTTCAGCTTCCGGGTGGCGAGCAGGACCCGCTCAGGTGGCGCAGTGCGGCCCCGGGGTCGGAGGTACGTCGAGGGTTGGATTGTGGTCGAAGAAGCCGACCGGTTTGAGGGTGAAGCCGCAGCTGTCGACCGGCATCACCGGCCAGTCCTCGGGCCGTGGGAAGTGCGTCATCCCGAAGGTGTGCCACAGCACCAGATCGGCGCCGTCGATGTCCCGGTCGGCGCTGGTGTACTCGGGCAACCCGGCACCGGGCGCGCTCTGGTTGACCAGGTCACCGGCCGGGTAGCGCTCGTCGGGCGCGTAGCGGGTGACCCACAGGTGCTTGGTCGCGAAGGTGGCCCGGCCGTGGATGTCGGACGCCTCGTCGGCCAGCAGCGTCGGCGAGGCCTGCGGGATCAGCGCGTAGCCGGGGTGTTCGCCGAGCCGGTTGCGGCGCTCGGTGTTGATCACCTGCCAGCTCCGGCCGAGTTCGGGGGCGGCGTTGCGCTGCGCCTGCGCTTCGGTGGCCAGCCGCCGGGTGCTGCGCCGGAAGGCGTTGCCGAAGGGGTTCTCCGGCCCGATGGGCACCCGCTGCGCCTGGACCTCGTCGACCGCGTTGGTGGTGCCGTCGACGGCCATGTCCAGCCGGGCGTTGAACAGGTGCTGGTGGTACGGCGCGGCGAGGTCGGGTGCGACCTGGGAGGCGTAGGGCGCCACCCGCTCGTCGTAGTGGGCGGTGAACACCACGCCGGTGGCCTTGGCCGCCAACTCGATGGTGCCGTCGAGGTAGAGGTACCAGTAGAAGCCGTAGTCGTAGTTGCCGACGGTCACGAAGAAGGAGACGACCAGTCGCCGCTGGCGGCGGGTCTGCTTGCTGCCGCTGGCCGGGTCGCTGTGCTTCCACAGCACTCCGGCGTCCTCCTCGTGGATGCAGATCGCGTTGGCCAGCGTCACCGGCTCACCGGCGCCGTTGCTGACGATCGCGTCCAGGTAGGTGATCTCGCCCAGGCAGTCGCAGCCCAGTTCGAGGCTGTTGGCCAGCCGTCCCAGCAGGTATTCGCCGGTGTCGAAGTAGTTCTGCCAGAATCGGATCGGGCCCGGGTCGGCGTAGGGCACGATCATCTCGGCGACCGAGGCGCGGTGCAGCACCGGTCGCAGCCGGTCGCCGTCACGGAAGCCGATCTGGTGCAGCACGAGCCCTTCGCGCATGTCGTAGCCGATGCGCAGGCTCCAGTTCTCCCAGTGCAGTTCGTGATCCCGCACGGTGAAGCTCGGTCCGTCGGGCTGGGTGATCTCGATGGGGCGCAGCGTGGTGCGCAGCGGGCCGCGCACCTCGGGATCGTCGTAATCGCCGGATTCCTGCGGGATCGGGGTCGCCCCGGTGTCGACGATCTCCAGCACGGTCCGCGCGATGAGGTCGACGTAGGCCAGCAGTCCGTCGACCGGATGCGCCCAGACCATTGTGGACGGTTCGGGGCGCCAGTGCGCCAGCACCCGCACCAGTCGCCGCCCGCCGTCGGGGATCGACGCGAAGCGCCCGGCGGACAGCGCCGCGAGGTAGACCTGGTGCGGGTCGTCGATGCCGCGCCGCCGCAGGGCGTGCTGCCAGCCTTCGTCGGCGGCCATGATCTGGCGCACCAGCTCGTGTTCCTCCGGCAGCACCGGAACCTGGCCCGCCGTGCGCGGATCGATCGGGGTTCGGGTGCCGACGGCGGCGTCGGTGAGCGAGACGAGCACGTCCTCGGCATCGCCGGTTTCGACGTCCAGCAGCAGCACGCGCGCCTCGCGGGGGAGGTCGGCTGCGTCGAGGGCGTCCTTGGCCGGTTCGGCGAGCCCGACGTAGCAGAACCGGGTGCTGCTTCGAAGCGTCCCGTCGGTTTGGAGGATTTCGCGCACCGCGGCGATTTCCGCTGCGGTCAGCGGCGCGAGCGGGTGCGCCGCGGCGGCGGTGTCCCGAGCGGGTGCGTGGCAGCGGTCCGTCACGGCCGTTCCTCACTGTCGCTATTTCCAACACTGTCGCTATTCCCAGCCGAATGCCGGAACGTTCCGGCATAGTCCTCGCAAGAGGCTAACCGGATGCCGACCGGATGGTCAACGATTCGTCGCGGAGTCGGCGAACTCACCGATGGCGAACGGGTTTCCAGTTCGTGTCGGGATCTCGAAACGGGCTTGACCGGGCAGTGCGGCCGGTCGTTTAATCGCTGCCCATGTCGGAACGTTCCGGCGATCCCGGTCCGGGCCGCCGACATGTGACGATGCGGGCGTGCCCGCCGGGAGGTCAGGGCTCGATGCGATCCAGATGGTCGGCCGTGCTGGTGGCCGCCGCGCTGCTGGCCGCCGGATGCGCGCCGGGCGGCACCGCGCCGCCGATCGGGCCGCTGGTACCGGGCTACCTCGCCGTCGCCGATGCGAAGATCCCGGCCGGTGGCACGGTCGAACTGCAGATGCCGGTGGACATCGGCACCACCACCGGGCTCGATCCGCAACTGGCGGAGGTGGCCACCTCGTGGCAGTTGCTGTCGCTGTCCTACGAGACGCTGGTCGAGATGGGGCCCGGCTTCCGGATCGACCCCGGTCTGGCCGAGAGCTGGGAAACCCCGAGCCCCACCAGGTACGTCTTCCGGCTGCGGCCGGGCGTGACCTTCGCCAACGGCCGGGCGATGACCGCCGACGACGTGGTCGGCAGCATGCGTCGGCTGCTGGCCGGGCAGGGCGTGTGGCGCGCCCAGGTCGGGCCGGTCGAGTCGGTGACCAAGCTCGACGAGCGCACCGTCGAGTTCGTCCTCGCCCGCCCGTACACGCCGTTCCTGGCCGCGCTGGCCAACGTACCGGCCGCGGTGCTGCCGATGGTCGAAGTCGACAACGGGTCGGTGGACCTGTCGAAGACCATGCTGGGCACCGGCCCGTTCGTGGTGGACGCACACCGGCAGGACGTGTCGTGGCGGTTCAAGCGGCGGCCGGGCTACTGGGCGCCGGGCCTGCCCGCGGCCGACACGGTCAACGTCGCGATCGTGCCGCAGGAGCAGACCCGGATGGCCGCGTTGCAGAATCGCAGCGCCGACCTGGCGATGCTGGGAAACGTCGACGCGCCAAGGGTTTTCGCCGGAAACCGGACGATCGACGTCCGACCGCAGGCGGCGACCGACTACTACTACCTGATGCTCAACACCAAGGCGCCGGACACGAAGTTCGCCGACCAGCGGGTGCGGACGGCGATCAACATCGCGCTGGACCGCCCGCAGATCGCCGCCATGGCCACCGGCGGCCTCGGCAAACCCACCGGTGCCACCCCGGTCGACCTGCCCGGCGCGTGCCACCCGGCCCAACTGCCGTCGGCCACCGCTGGCCTGGAGCGCGCTCGGCAACTGCTGCGCGAGGCCGGTGCCGAGAACCTGTCCTTCTCGCTGGCCATCTACTCCACCGAGCCCGCTCCCGCGGTCGCCCAGGTGGTGCAGCAGAACCTGGCGCGGATCGGGATCCAGGTGACGATCGAGCAGTTGGACGAGGGCAGCTGGGCGGGCGAGGTCTACGGCGAGGTGCCCGCCCGGTTCGACGCCGCGCTGTCCTGGTTCGCCGGTTACGCCGACGCCGGGATGGTCCCGCAGTGGTGGAACCCGGACGCCGCCGGTTTCAACATCGGGTTCATGCGGTCGAATCCGGCGCTGAACCAGGCGATCGAGGCGGTCAACGCGACCACCGAGGGCGCGCAGCGGACCGCCGCGCTGCAAGCGCTGTGCACCGCCGTCGACCAGGACGCGCAGATGATCCCGCTGGTCACGCGCCCGGTGGTGGTCGCCTACCGGGTGGATCTGGTCAGTCCCACGGTCTACGCCGAAGAGGGCTACGGCAACCCGTACCAGCGGATCGCCGAATTCCGGGCGCTGCGGTAGCCGGGCGCGCGACAGCGGAAGGGACGGGTTGATGCGGCTGCTTTCCTGGTGGGCGCGCCGAGCGCTGAGCGCGGTGCTCACCCTGCTGGTCGTCTCGGTGCTGATCTTCGCCGCGGCCCGGCTGATGCCCGGCGGCTTCGCCGAAGTGGTGCTGGGGCCGTTCGCCAGCCCGCAGCAGCGGGCGGCGGTCGCCGCCGATTACGGGCTCGACCAGAGCATCGCGGTGCAGTACGGCCGCTGGTCCGCCGCGGTGCTGGGCGGCGACTTGGGCAGCTCGATGATCAGCGGGGAGCCGGTCACCGCGGAATTCCTGCTGCGGCTGCCGGTGACCGTCGAACTGACGCTGCTCGGCATGGTCGCGGCGGTCCTCTTCGGACTCCCGCTCGGTGTGCACACCGCGCTGCGCGCCGGTGGTCGCGGCGGCTGGCTCGGTCGGTTGGTCAGCGGATTCGGCGTGAGCGTGCCGGAGTTCGTGCTGGGCAGCCTGGTGGTCTTCGTCTTCTCGCGGTACGCGCTCGGCCTGACGATCGGGGAGTACACGCCGTTCGGCGAAAACCCTTGGGACAACCTGCGAACCATGCTGCTGCCCGCCGCCGTGCTGTCGGTGTTCGCGATCTCGGTCACCGCCCGCACCACCCGCGACGCGGTGCTGAACGTGTTGGTGGAGCCCTACATCACCGCCGCGGTCGCGCGCGGCGCGTCGCCGAGGTCCATCGTGCTGCGGCACGTGCTGCGCAACGCCGCGCCGCCGGTGGTCGTCGTGCTGACCACGATCACCGCCTACCTGCTGGGCGGCGCGGTGATCATCGAGTACCTGTTCAACCTGCCCGGTGTCGGCTCGTACGTCGTGCAGGCGGTCGGCCGCCGGGACTACGCGGTGGTCCAGGCGGGCGTGCTGCTCGCGGCGGTGGTCTTCGTGCTGCTGAACATGTTCGCCGACGCCGTCGTGGGCGTGCTCGACCCTCGGCTGGGCGTCTCGTCGCGACGGAGGCGGGGATGAGGCTGCGGACCCGGTTGCGGACGCTGGACCTGTTGGAGCGCATCGCGCTCGGCTGCCTGACCGTGCTGGTGGCGGCGGCGCTGGCCGGATTCGCCTGCGGCGCCGGGGAAAGCGCGGCGCTGATCGTCGGACCGAGGCTGGCGCCGCCGAGCGCGCAGTGGCCCTTCGGCACCGACCACCTCGGCCGCTCGATGCTGCCGCGCGTGTTGGCGGGCATCGGCACGACGTTGCTGCTGTCGACGATCGCGGTGCTGGTGACGGCCGCGCTGAGCACCCTGTTGGGCATCGTCGCCGGGTACCGGGGCGGCTGGCTGGGCGAATTGGTGCTGCGGCTGGCCGATGTGCTCTCGGCGTTCCCGACGATCGTGCTGGCGATCCTGGTCGCCGCGATCCTCGGGCCCGGCCAGACCACGACGATGTCCAGCATCGTGCTGGTCACGATTCCGCTGATGACCAGGCTGGTGCGCACCGCCGCGCGCACGGTGGCGCAGCGCGAATACGTCACCTCGGCGCTCATCAGCGGCGCCGGGTGGCCGCGCATCCTCACCCGGCACGTGCTGCCGGGCGTCGCGGGCACCGTCGTGGTGCAGGCGACCTACGCGCTGTCGGTCGGCATCCTCGTCGAGGGCGGGCTCGGGTTCCTGGGCTTCGGGGTGCAGCCGCCGCAGTCGTCGCTGGGGGTGCTGATCCAGCAGGGCGGGATCTACCTGCTCGCCGCGCCCTGGCTGCTGGTCGTCCCCGGAATCGTCCTGGTGGTGGCGATCCTGGCCATCAACGTGCTCGGCGACGGTCTGCGGGACCGTCTGGAACCCAGGGAACCGAGGTCGCTGGCATGACCGACTTGCTGCGCGTCGACGATCTCGTCGTCGACTACGAAACGGGACAGCGCGCGGCCCGCGCGCTCGACGGCGCCGAACTCCTCGTCGGCCGCGGCGAGACCGTCGGCATCGTCGGGGAGAGCGGATCGGGCAAATCCACCCTCGCCGCCGCGATCGGCGGACTGCTGCCGGGAACGGCGCGGATCACCGGCGGCCAGGTCCGCATCGACGGGGCGGTGGTGGGGCAGCTGAGCAGCAGGGCACTTCGCCAGCTGCGGCGGGATCGGCTCGGCTTCATCTTCCAGGACCCCATCGGCGCCCTCGACCCCACCATGCGGGTCGGCCGCCAACTCGGCCTGGTGCTCGGCGATCGGGACCGGGAGCGCATCCTGTCCATTTTGGACGGTGTTCGGCTGCGCGATCCGGCGCGGGTCGCGCGGTCCTATCCGCACCAGCTCTCCGGCGGGATGGCGCAACGGGTCGCCATCGCGATGGCGATGGCCGCCCGCCCGGAGATCCTGATCGCTGACGAGCCGACCGCCGCCCTCGACGGTCAGGTCCGCGAGGAGGTGCTCGACGTGGTGTTCGCGCTGGCCGAATCGGCAGGCACCACCGTGCTGTGGTTGAGCCACGACCTGCCCACCGTCGCCCGCCGATGTGCCCGCGTGGCGGTGATGTACGGCGGCCGGATCGTCGAATCCGGACCCGCCGCGCAGGTGCTGTCGGCGCCACGCCACCCGTACACCGCGGCGCTGGCCAGATCCGTGCCGAGCACCGTCGCCGAAGGTGTCCGGCTGGTGCCGATCCCCGGCCAGCCGCCGGTGCTGACCGGTCCGGCCGCC
The DNA here is from genome assembly GCF_052246905.1 of Saccharopolyspora antiqui. Taxonomy (NCBI): domain Bacteria; kingdom Bacillati; phylum Actinomycetota; class Actinomycetes; order Pseudonocardiales; family Pseudonocardiaceae; genus Saccharopolyspora; species Saccharopolyspora antiqui. The sequence continues at coordinate 53,941 of NZ_JBQQBO010000020.1, read as the reverse complement.
GGGTGTTCGTTCGCCCCGAGATGCCCGGTGGCCATCGACGTCTGCACCGGTTCCCGGCCCCGGGTGAGCGGTTCGTCCGGCTGGACGGTGGTCTGCCACCGGGCGGATGATCCGGTCGTGGTCGGAGCGCGCGGATGAACGAACCGGTTCTCGAACTCGACAGGGTCTCGGTGACCTTCCGCTCCGGCCCACCGTGGCGGCGGTCGACCGTGCACGCGGTGCGCGACGTCTCGCTGCGGCTGGCGCCCGGCGAAACCCTCGGTCTGGTGGGGGAATCCGGTTCCGGCAAGACCACCACGAGCATGGTGGCGCTGGGACTGCAACGCCCGAGCACCGGGTCGGTGCGGTTCCAGGGCAGCCCGTTCCCGAAGCGGCGACGGGCGTTGGCGGGCCGGATGCAGGCCGTGTTGCAGCACCCGCAGTGGTCGCTGAACCCGCGCATGCTCATCGGCCAGTGCGTGGCCGAACCACTAGCGGTGCTGGGCACGCCGAAACCCGAGCGGCAAGTGCTGGAAGCCCTGGTGCAGGTCGGCCTGGACGCTTCCGTCGTGCGGCGGTACCCGCACCAGCTCTCCGGCGGGCAGCGGCAGCGGGTGTCGATCGCGCGGGCGCTGATCACCCGGCCGCCGTTCATCGTCTTCGACGAGGCGGTCAGCGCGCTGGACGTCTCGGTCCAGGCCCAGATCCTCAACCTGATCAAGGACCTGCAGGCGGAGTTCGGTTTCGCGGCGCTGTTCATCTCGCACGATCTCGGTGCCGTTCGCTACGTGGCCGATCGGGTCGCGGTCCTGCGGCACGGCGAGATCGTCGAAACCGCCGATGCGGCGGTGTTCTACCGCACCCCGCGCCACGCGTACTCACGAAAACTGGTGGAGGCATTGTGATCAGCGAGAACACCGCGAATCTCCGGGTCGCCGAACCGTCGAGCTTCGCGGCGGGAGCGGTCACCAACGACGACGTCGCGCTGGCACCGCAGCCCAGTCCGGGCCGTGCGTCGGTCACCTTCGACATCCCCGGCGTTTTCGTCGGCACCGCCGAGTACGCCGAGGGCCCCACCGGATGCACCGTCATCCACATCCCCGACGGCGCGCGCACCGCGATCGACGCGCGCGGCGGCGCGGTCGGGCTCAGCGGCGGTTACCAGGTGCACCAGGCGATCGTGCTGGCGGGTGGGTCGGTGTACGGGCTGGAGGCGGCGGCGGGGGTCAGCACCGAACTGCTGCACCGCGTCGACAACCGCACCCACTGGTCCGCGCTGCAACACGTCTCCGGTGCGGTCATCTACGACTTCTCGGCGCGCGACACCGCCATCGCCCCGGACGCCGCACTCGGCCGGGCCGCCCTGCGGCGCGCCAAGGAAGGGGAGTTCCCGGTCGGCCGGTGCGGTGCGGGCCGCGCCGCCACGGTGGGCAAGATCGACTTCGCGCGGGCCGAGTTCGCCGGGCAGGGCGCGGCATTCCGAACCTTCGGCGAGCTGAAGGTGCTGGTCGCGACCGTGGTCAACGCGGTGGGGGTGATCGTGGACCGGGACGGCCGGATCGTGCGCGGCAACTTCCACGAGGAAACCGGACACCGCCACCCGCCGGTCGACGACTACCTGGCGGCGGCCACCGGGGCGCAGCCGGTGCCTACCGTGGCAGGGAACACGACGCTGACGGTGCTGGTGACCAACGTGCGGCTGCCCGACTCCGCGCTGCACCAGCTGGGCATCCAGGTGCACAGCTCGATGCACCGGGCCATCCAGCCGTTCCACACCGAACTCGACGGCGACGTGCTGTTCGCGCTGACCACCGACGAGGTGGACCTCACCGGCACGACGGCCGCCGGGCTCGGCGCCCTGGCCGGTGAGGTCGCCTGGGACGCGGTCCTCAGCAGCGCCCGCTGACACCGGAATTCCGAAGGAGTGCGCCATGCCGATTCCCACCCACGTTTCAACGGAGCTCGACGCCGCCGATCGCGGATGGGCGCTCGGGCACACCTGGCGAACCGAGCTGCAGGCGAGTTTCACCGGCTACGCCGAGCTTTTCGACGCGGTCGGCGCCAGCCGCGGCCAGGTCCGCGAGTGGGGCGAGCAGGCAGTGCGGCGCACCGCGGAGTGGGCGCCGCGGCTGGCCGTGGAGATCGCCGCGATGGCGGAGGGCGCCGGGCTGGCGCGGTGGCAGTTGGGTGCCCTCAACGCCCGGACGGAGGTGCTGGCCGCTGCCGCGCACCTCGGCGAAGGCGACTGCTCCACCTCGGTGGTGTTGCCGGGCAACGTGGTTGCGCCCCGCACGGTGCAGACCTGGGACTGGCACGACGTGCTGCGCGACGGGATGCTGATCCACTCCTTCCAACCGCGACCCGGCCACCAGGTGCGCACCTTCACCGAGTTCGGCGTGGTCGGCAAGATCGGTGTGAACAGCGCCGGGCTCGGCCTGCACTTCAACGTGCTGCGCCACGACTCCGACCACGACCGGATCGGCGTCCCGGTGCACGTCGTCGCCCGCCGGATCCTCGACGAGGCCACCAGCGTCGAAGCGGCCGTCGAGCTGGCCAGGTCGGCACGGCTGTCGGCCTCCTCGGTGCTCACCGTCGTCACCTTCGACGGGCAGCGCTCGGCCGCGAGCGCCCTGGAACTCTGCCCCGACGGGGTCGCCGAGATTCCCGCCGACGACACCGGAACGCTGCTGCACACCAACCACTTCCTGGACCCGAAGCTCGCCGAGGGGGAGCGGACCACACCGGAGGTCTCCACCACCGACCAGCGGCTGGCGAGCTTGCGGGAGCGGGCCGACGAACTGCGGGAAGCCGACCGCACCCAGCGCGCCCACGCACTGCGCGCGGTGTGCGCGCACCCGGACCCGGAGCTGCCCCCGCACCAGCGCTGGCAGACGCTGGCGACGATCAGCCTCGACCTGGCCGACCACCGGCTCCACGTCCACCCCGGCGGTCCGTGCGGGGTGGCGGCCACGACGTGGCAGTCAGCCTGACGGCCGGGTCGAGCGCCGCTCGTTGATCCCGATCCGCAAGGCGCGTTCGGTGCCCTTGGGCGCGGTACCGGAGAGGATGTCGAACAACAGCCGCGCGCATTCCGCACCGGCCTCGCGCGGACGCAGGTCGATCGCGGTGATCGGCGGGTCCGCGTGCCGCAGCGGTGCGCTGTCCACACAGGACGCCAGCAGCAGATCGCCGCCGATCCGGCGGCCCGCATCGCGCAGCACCGGCAGGGCCACCATCGCCGCGCCATCCGGCGCGCACACCAGCGCGTCCAGTTCGGGCTGGTCGCTGAGCAGATCCCGAACGCAGTCCGGTACCTCGTCGGCGGCGGTGCCGAACGGCAATTCGCGCAGCAGCGCGGGTGCCCCGGTTCGGCGGCACCACTGCCGGAACGAGGCCTGCAAGCTGGCTCCCCAGTCACCGGCCGCGCTGGAGGCCAGCAGCGCCGGGCGGCGGGCGCCGACGGTGTGCAGCCGGTCGAGCAGTTCCTCGAACATCGCCGCGTGCTCGGAGCGCACCACGCCGTCCGGGCTGGCCTGCCCGGTGAACCGCTCGCAGGTCACCACCGGCACGCGGGAAGACATCAGTCCGTGCACCACCGGGTCGGTTTCCAGCGGATCCGCCAGGATCACGCCGTCGACCGGGAGGAACGCGCCGGGGCCGGAGAGCTGCCGGGACATGATGAGGGTGACGTTGTAGTTCAGCCGCGCGGCCTGCTCGACGGCGCCGAAGGCGAACGACATGTAGTACTCGGACCGGGTCAGGTTGTCCGGCAGGTGCAAACCGATCGCGCCAGTGGTGGCCATCCGCAGCGAACGGGCCGACGGATTGGGCGCGTAGCCGAGCCGGATCGCGGTCTCGGCCACCCGGGCGCGGGTCGCCTCCGACACCCGGCCGGAGTTGCGCAGGGCATCGGAGGCAGTGGTTTTCGACACCCCGGCGGCCCGTGCCACCGCCACCAGCGTGACCGGCTCATCCGTGCTCACGGCAGACACGATAGCCGGGCGGATTCCGCCGCGTGCCAGGTCATGCGCGCCCGCCACGCGTGCTACCGGTCGCGCGGGGCGATTTCGCGCATCAGTAGCGGTCGACGTCGATGATGGCCCTGGCGAAGTCCTGCGGGGCTTCTTGCGGCACGTTGTGGCCGATGTCCTTGAGGATTCGGTGCGAATACTTGCCCGTGAACTGCTTGCGATACGCCGCTCCGTCCGCGGCGGCGCCGTCGAAATCACTGGCGATGGTGATCGTGGGCACGGTGATGACCGGAGATTCGGCGAGTTTCTGTTCGAGGGAGTCGTATTGCGGCTCGCCTGCGGCCAGACTCAGCCGCCAGCGGTAGTTGTGGACGACGATGCTGACGTGATCCGGGTTGTTGAAGGATGCCGCGGTGCGTTCGAAGGTGGCATCGTCGAATTTCCACTTCGGCGAGGCGATCGTCCAGATGAGCTTGTTGAAGTCGTGCCGATTCGCGCGGTAGCCGAGCACACCGCGTTCGGTGGCGAAGTAGTACTGGTACCACCACGCCAATTCGCTCGCGGGCGGCAGCGGCTGCAGGTTCGATTTGAGGTTGGTGATCAGGTAACCGCTCACGGACACCAGCGCTTTGCAGCGTTGCGGCCACAGCGCCGCTATCACGTCGGCGGTCCGCGCACCCCAGTCGAAGCCGCCGAGGATCGCCTTGTCGATCTTGAGGGCGTCCATCAGGGCGATGACGTCGAGGGCGACCGCCGATTGCTGGGCATTCCGGAACGTTTCGGCCGAGCGGAAGTTCGTGGTCCCGTAGCCGCGCAGATACGGAACGATCACCCGGTAACCCGCCGCTGCCAGCACCGGGGCGACATCGACGTAGCTGTAGATGTCGTATGGCCAGCCGTGCAAGAGAATTACCGCAGGACCATCACCGGGACCGGTTTCGGCGTATCCGATGTTCAACACACCGGCGTCGACCTGCCTCAGCGGTCCGAACGACATCTTCGTCCCAGCACCAGTCGGTGCGGAAGCAGCCGCGGGCGCCGAAGCGGGCATCGCTGCGCAACTGGCGAGCGAGGTTCCCGCCACCGCCGCCGCGAAAGCCTGCGAAAATTGCCTCCTGCTGATCATCTGGAATTCTCCTGCGAATTGTTCGTATTCGTGCGTTCAGCACGATCGAGCAGCACCAGCAAGGTGCCGCTCGATCGCGTATTGGCTCGTTTGTCGGGAGGGCGGCTCATGCCGCGAGTTCTCGGTGGTGCACGGCTGCGACTATAGGTACCCGGCGATCGGCTCGCGTCCGTCAGGTGACGGTGTTCGGGTACGTCACCGCGCAGCGCGCTAGGCGGAAGGCGGCTCGGTGCTGGGCCGCAGCACCTGTCCGAGCTCGGCGCGGGAGCTGATGCCGAGCTTGGGGAAGATCCGGTGCAGGTGCGTGCTCACCGTCCGGTGGGACAGGTAGAGCCGCTGACCGATCTCGCGGTTGGTCAGCCCCTCGGCGGCCAGCTGGGCGATGCTCACCTCGTGCGCGGTGAGCTGGTCGCGGGCGTCCGCGCTGCGCCGGGGGCTCGTCTCACCGGCGGCACGCAATTCGCCGCGCGCCCGCTCGCTCCACCGGATCAGCCCCAGTGCGTCGCAGGTCTCGCGGGCCGCCCGGAGGTGCAGGCGGGACTCGGCCACCCGGCGCTGCCGCCGCAGCCATTCACCGAAAACCAGCTGGATGCGGGCGCGTTCCAGCGGCCACCCGGTCAGGTCGGCAGCCAGCGCGGCGTGGAACAACCCCGCCGCGTCGTCGCCCTGCGCGAGGACGGCCCGCACGTAGCGCAGGCCGATGTGCAGCGCCGGTGACGGCGTCGACGACGCGAACGTCTCCAGTTCGCCCAGGATCTCGTGCATCGCGTCGGTCTGGCCGGTGCGGATGGCGGCTTCGGCGAGCTCTGCGATGGCATAGCCGCGCAGGGCGAGCTGGTACGCCGGGTCGGCGGGGTCGTGCATCCGCCGCAGGTCCGCGAAGGCGTCGGCGTAGCGCCCCTCGCCCAGCGCGGTCCGGCCGCGCGCCAACTGCACGGTGGCCAGCACCGGACGCGCGCCCGCCGCCAACCCGACCTGCTCCGCCTCCGCGGCCAGCCCCCAGGCCTGCTCGCAATCACCGCGCAGCGCGGCGATCTCGGCCTGCACCGCTCTGGCCAACCCGTACATGAACGGCTGGTTGGTCTCCTGGGCGAGTCGGCTGGCCTCCTCCGCGGCGGGCAGCGCCACCACCAGGTCACCGAGGCGCACCGCACTCCACGCCTGCACGGCCAGCGCCCGCGTCAGCAAGCCGAGCCTGCCCTGGGCGCGCAGCCCGGACAGCGCGGCAGCGGAGAACCGCGCCGACAGGTCGAACGCCCCGACCTGCAACGCGGCGCTGCCCAGGAAGCGTTCCACCTGCGGGTCCCCGCCCGAAACTCCGGCCAGTTCCCGGAGGTTGGCCAGCACCGCGCCGCCGCGCTCGATCGGAGCGACGTACGCCGAGATGGCCACCATGCGCGGGTCGCGGTCGTCGATGGGCAGCCGGTCCGCCACGGTCATGAGGTGCTGCCGGGCCACCGGGCCGGGCTCGGTCCAGAAACAGCGCATCCCGGCGCCCCACAGGATGCGCATGGCCAGGTCGACATCCCCGTCGGCGGCGACCGACTCGGCCAGCCCGGCGAGCTCCACCGGCCCCGTCGTGTCGCCGCGCATCCCGTCGTCGAAGCTGCTCAACAGCCAGGTGCCCTGCGCTCGTTGCCGTGCCGAGAGCTCCAACGTGGCCGCCTCGGCCAGCAGGCGTTCGACGACGTCCCGGCGGCCCGACTCGACTGCGAGGTCCGCCGCCCGCAGCAGCCGTTCGGCCCGCCGAGCCGGAACATCGCTGCACCGCGCCGATTGCTCCAGTGCCGCGACGGCCGCGGCGACGCCGCCCCGGCGCTGCGCGCGGTCCGCGGTCAGCTCCAGTTCGACGGCGACGCTCTCGTCCCTCCCGGCGGTGGCCGCCGCTCGGTGCCAGGCCCGCCGGTCCGGCTGCCCGCTCAGCACCTCGGCCAGCGCGCGATGGGCCGCTTGCCGTTCGGCGGCGTCCGCCGAGTGCGGGATCGCCGCGCGCATCAGGGGATGCCGGAAGGTCAGCGTGCCAGGACCGAGTTCGATCAGCCGGGCTTCGACCGCTGGCGTCAGAACCGCCACGTCGACCGCTGTCCCGAGTGCCGCTGTGGTGGCTGCCAGGGTCTCGGCGATCGAGCCGCTGTCGTCCAGCGCGGCGATCAGCAGGCTCGTGCGGGTCTCGGCGGGCAGTTCCACCACGCGGGCGGTGAACGCCCGTTCGAGGCGGACGGTCAGCGGCAAGGTGGTGGGCAGCAGCCGGTCGCCGCCCAGCCTGCGCACCGCGTCGGGCAGTTCCGTAAGCGCCAGCGGATTACCGGCCGCCTCCGCCAGCAGTCGCGACCGAACCGGCGCTGCGAGGTCGGGCGCGACCGCATCGAGCAGTTCGGCCGCGGTGTCCTCCGGCAGCGGCTCGACCTGCATCGAAGGCAGTCCCGCTTCGTCGAAGCGCGAGATCGCGCCGTCCCGCGCGGTCAGGATCAGCACGATGGGCTCGGACTCCAGGCGGCGCGCCACGAAGGCGAGCACATCGGCGCTGGACCGGTCCAACCGGTGGACGTCCTCGGCGATGAGCACCAGCGGCGCGTCGGCGGCGGCCTCGGCCAGCAGGTTCAGGGCGGCCAGGCCGACCAGGAAAACGTCCGGCACCGCCTCATCGGTGAGACCGAGCGCGGCCCGCAGCGCAGCGCCCTGCGGGCCGGGGAGTGCGTCAACACCCGCCCGGATCGGGTGCAGGAGCTGGTGCAACCCGGCGTAGGGCAGCTGCGCCTCGGACTCCACGCCGATCGTGGTGAGCACGCGCATCTCGGAATTCGCGGCACGCGCGCCCACCTCGGCCAGCAGAGCCGACTTCCCGATACCGGCCTCGCCTCGAATGATCAGGGCGCCACCGCGATGGCGAACCCCGTCGATCATTTCGAACAGTCGCTTCGTCTCCTGCTCACGCCCGAAGAGCGACATCCCCCCGCTCCAAACCCTCATCACCGTGCAACCGCGCCAACCGCGCTGCTTGACCGCAGGCTATGGCACGCCGCACCCGGCCACTGACCGGGACCTCACCAGCCGCGTTGGCGCCACTCGTCGATGTGTGGTTTTTGTTCGCCGAGGGTGGAGTCGTCGCCGTGTCCCGGGTAGAACCACGTGTCGTCGGGGAGTTCGGCGAAGATCCGATCCACCACGTCGTCGATCTGTACATCTCACGGCGAGCTGGACCGACATCCTGCAGACAACTGAACCGACATTTGACAGCAAGATCCACCGACAGGTCGAGGAGCTGCTTCCTGCTATTGCAGAGTACGAGCGCGTGATGCTGGGGAACGGCTTCGGCGCGGTGTTGGCCGCGACCATGTACCTGCGGCTCGCCACCCTGCGCAGTCGACGGGGCCACCTAAACATGTCAGGCGGCCCCGTTTGAAAATTCTTACCAGCCGCGTTGGCGCCACTCGTCGATGTGTGGTTTTTGTTCGCCGAGGGTGGAGTCGTCGCCGTGTCCCGGGTAGAACCACGTGTCGCCGGGGAGTTCGGCGAAGATCCGATCCGCCACGTCGTCGATCAGCGACCGGAAGTTCTCCGGCGAGGAGGTCTTGCCCACCCCGCCCGGGAACAGCGAGTCGCCGGTGAACAGGTGGGGGTGGCCGGTCGGGTCGCGGTAGAGCAGCGCGATCGAACCCGGGGTGTGGCCGCGCAGGTGGATCACCGACAGCTTGGCGTCGCCGACCTCGATGGTGTCGCCGTGCTCCACCAAGCGGTCCGGCGGAACCGGCAGCGCCTCGGCATCCGCCGGGTGCGAGACGGTGAAGCAGCCCGTCTGACCGGCGACCGCCCCGAGGGCCTGCCAGTGGTCGGCGTGCTGGTGGGTGGTGACGATGGTGCGCAGTCGCGGGCGCTGGTCGTCGTGGCCGAGCAGGTCGGCCAGCCGTTCGGAGTCGTTGGCGGCGTCGATCAGCAGCGCGTCCCCGGTGCGGCGGCACACCAGCAGGTAGGCGTTGTTGTCCATCGGGCCGACCGAGATCTTGGTGATGGTCAGCGCGTCCAGCTCGCGGCGCGCCGCGGCGCCGCCTGGCTCGACGTGCCCGGTGTACTGTCCTTGAAGCTCCACGGAGGCGAGCCTAACGCGCGGTTTCCCCGTTCCGGCGCAAGATCCGCGGTGTCCGGGTTTTCACAGGTCAGGCGGACGCTGTCTTGGCTGGCACGACCAGCGCGTAGATCACCAGCACGGACAAGGCGATCACCAGCAGCGACCAGACCGGGAACGCGGCGAGGAACGCGATGTGGCCGATCGCGCACAGCGCGGCCAGGACGATGCCAGCCACCCGTGCCCACATCTGCCCGAGCAGGCAGCCCACGCCGACCACGGCCTGCACGACGCCCAGCGCGAGCCAGATCCAGCCCCACGTGGTGAAGTCGAAGATCAACAGCTCGCCAGCTGCGACCAGGAAGTAGTCGGGCCGGAACAACGAGGTCAGGCCGCTGATGATGTCGAAGATGCCGACCAGCACGATCAGCGTACCCGCGAACGCCAGCCACCCCGACGTCCCGGCCGTCGGCTGCGCGGGGGCCATCGCCCAGCGCTTCTGCTCTTCAGGTGCCTTGGTCTCGCCTTCAGGTGCCTTGGTCTCGGCCTTTTCCTCGAAACCGGGCCCGGTCGGTGGACTGGACATCGTGAACGCCCCCTCCACGTGCTCGATGGCATGTCCAGCACCAGAGTCGCGCGTTCGGGTCAGTCGTGCAGCTCGGCAGGGGGACACCGGCATCGCGCATCGAGGGGCCAGCAGCAGCGCGTGGAGCTGCGCGAGAAGAACCGACCGCTACAGCCAGGCGGGCAGTTCGGGCACGTCGCCGTCGAGGCGTTCCGGCCCGTTGCGGCCCAGCAGCCAGCCCAGCATCGGGCCCGGCGCACCGCGCACCCGACTCGGCGGGGCGGTGGTGCCGCGCAGGTCCCAGCTCCGCCGGTGATCGCCGAAGTCGACCTCCACGGACAGCGCCGGGACGTCCGGGCGACCGCCGAACTGCTGCACCGCGTCCTCCAGCAGCTGCTCCACGTCCCGCTGCGGGATGTCGTCGAAGCCGACGCCCCGGTCGAGGTCGATCAGGTGCACCCACACCTCCAGCAGCCGCAGGCGCAGCAGGTGGTGCGCGGGCATCGGATCGCCCACCGCGTCGGCTATCTCCGCCGTCCACGCGCTGGCGGGCAGCGTGCGAGCGCCGTGCTCGAACCGGTCGCAGGAGGCGGCCAGGTCCTCCAGCAGCAACCGCCGACTGCGCGTCGCGCCTTCGGCGATGGCTCCGTCCCGGTCGTCGCCGCTGGCGTACATCGGGTGCTCGATGCCGGTTCGCGCCCAGATCAGCAGGTTCCCGAAGCCGTCGGCGTTGCGCGCCAGGTGCGTCATCACGTGCGCTCTGCTCCAGCCGGGCAGCAGGCTGGCCTGGCGCACCGCGAGCTCGTCGAGCTCGGCGACGGTGTCCAGCAGCCGTCGGCTGGCGCGTTCGATGGCGGCGAGTTGGGCAGTGACCTGGTGGGCGAGTTGCGCGGCGGCCGCGTACTGCGCACTGCTGCGGCCACCGCTCCCGAGAGCGATGTCAGCCATGGGTCAACCTCTGCGTGAACGAGGGGAGCTCGCGAGCGGTGAAGCATCGAGCTTAATTGCGCAGGCCACAGCGGCGACAGTGCCCATTCCGGGGGAATTTGCGTATCGTCGGAGCGTGGCGGTCGACCTCCGCGTAACTCACTCGGACGAGTTACGGGAAGGTGATTGCCGGACTGCGCGCCGCACGCGATCCGGGACTGTCAGGGGCCCCGAATAGCATGGACGGGCGACGTCGCGCACCCGCCGATGCATCGTTCGAGTCGGCGCGCGTCCACGTCAACGCCAGAACTTTTCGCCAGAACTTTTCGAAGGGATCACTGTGGCTGACCGCCTTGTCGTTCGCGGCGCCCGTGAGCACAACCTGCGCGGGATCGACCTCGATCTGCCCCGAGACAGCCTGATCGTTTTCACCGGGCTGTCCGGCTCCGGGAAGTCGAGCCTGGCCTTCGACACCATCTTCGCGGAGGGCCAGCGGCGCTACGTCGAATCGCTGTCCGCCTACGCCCGGCAGTTCCTCGGCCAGATGGACAAGCCCGATGTGGACTTCATCGAGGGCCTGTCCCCGGCGGTGTCGATCGACCAGAAATCCACCAACCGCAACCCGCGGTCGACGGTGGGCACCATCACCGAGGTCTACGACTACCTGCGGCTGCTGTACGCGCGGGCCGGCAAAGCGCACTGCCCGACCTGCGGTGAGCCGATCAGCAAGCAGACCCCGCAGCAGATCGTGGACCAGGTGCTGGAGATGCCCGAACGGGCCAAGTTCCAGGTGCTCGCCCCGGTGGTGCGCGGACGCAAGGGCGAGTACGTCGACCTGTTCGAACAGCTGCAGTCGCAGGGCTACGCGCGAGCCCGCATCGACGGCGTGGTGCATCCGCTGGAGGCCCCGCCGAAGCTGAAGAAGCAGGAGAAGCACGACATCGCGGTGGTCATCGACCGGCTCACCGTGAAGGCCACCGCGAAGCAGCGGCTGACCGATTCGGTGGAAACCGCGCTGCGGTTGGCCGACGGGCTGGTGCTGATCGAGTTCATCGACCTCGACGAGGACGACCCGAACCGGGAGCGGAAGTTCTCCGAGAACCTGGCCTGCCCCAACGGCCACCCGCTGGGCGTGGACGAGCTCGAACCCCGGTCGTTCTCGTTCAACTCGCCCTACGGTGCCTGCCAGGAGTGCTTGGGGTTGGGCATCCGCAAGGAGGTCGACCCAGAACTCGTGGTGCCGGACGAGGAGCTCTCGCTGGCCGACGGTGCGATCGCGCCGTGGGCCGGTGGGCACACCGCCGAGTACTTCACCCGGCTGCTCACTTCGCTGTCGGAGGCCGTCGGGTTCCGGATGGACGCGCCGTGGCGGCAGCTGTCCACCAAGGTCAAGAAGGCGGTGCTGCACGGCACCAGCGACCAGGTGCACGTCCGGTACCGCAACCGCTACGGGCGGACCCGCTCCTACTACGCCAGCTACGAGGGCGTGATCCCGTTCCTGGAACGGCGGCTGGAGCAGACCGAATCCGACTACGCCCGCGAGAAGTACGAGGGCTACATGCGGGAAGTGCCGTGCCCGGCCTGCGACGGGACCCGGCTCAAGCCCGAGATCCTGGCCGTGACGATGGAGAACGACGACCTGGGCGAGCTCTCCATCGCCGAGGTCAGCGCGCTGAGCGTGCGCGACTGCGCCGGATTCCTCAACGGGTTGGTGCTGGGGCCCCGGGAGCAGATGATCGCTGGGCGGGTGCTCAAGGAAGTGCAGGCGCGGTTGGGTTTTCTGCTCGACGTCGGGCTGGACTACCTGTCGCTGGACCGCGCGGCCGGGACGCTCTCCGGTGGCGAGGCGCAGCGCATCCGATTGGCCACCCAGATCGGTTCGGGGCTGGTCGGCGTGCTCTACGTGCTGGACGAGCCGTCGATCGGCCTGCACCAGCGGGACAACCACCGGCTGCTGGAGACCCTCAACCGGCTGCGGGACCTGGGCAACACGCTGATCGTCGTCGAGCACGACGAGGACACCGTGCGCAGCGCGGACTGGGTGGTCGACATCGGACCCGGCGCGGGGGAGCACGGCGGCCAGGTCGTCCACAGTGGACCCTACAAGGAGCTGTTGGACAACAAGAAGTCGCTGACCGGTGACTACCTCGCGCGGCGCAAGCAGATCCCGCTGCCCGGGGTGCGGCGTGCGCGCGACCGCAAGCGGCAGTTGACGGTGGTCGGGGCGCGCGAGCACAACCTCCGCAAGATCGACGTGGCGTTCCCGCTGGGGTGCCTGGTGGCGGTCACCGGGGTGTCCGGTTCGGGGAAGTCGACGCTGGTCAACGACATCCTCGCCGCGGTGCTGGCGAACAAGCTCAACGGCGCCCGGCAGGTGCCCGGTCGGCACACCAGGGTCCGGGGCTTGGAGCTGGTGGACAAGCTGGTGCAGGTCGACCAGTCGCCGATCGGCCGCACCCCGCGCTCGAACCCGGCCACCTACACCGGCGTGTTCGACAACATCCGCAAGCTGTTCGCGGCGACCGCCGAGGCGAAGGTGCGCGGCTACCTGCCGGGCCGGTTCTCGTTCAACGTCAAGGGCGGCCGGTGCGAGGCGTGCGCCGGTGACGGCACGCTGAAGATCGAGATGAACTTCCTGCCGGACGTGTACGTGCCGTGCGAGGTGTGCAAGGGCGCCCGGTACAACCGGGAAACCCTGGAGGTGCACTACAAGGGCAAGACGATCGCCGAGGTCCTCGACATGCCGATCGAGGAGGCCGCGGGGTTCTTCGAACCGATCACCGCCATCCACCGGCACCTGAAGACGCTGGTGGACGTCGGGCTGGGCTACGTCCGGCTGGGACAGCCCGCGCCGACGCTCTCCGGTGGTGAGGCGCAGCGCGTGAAACTGGCCAGCGAGCTGCAGAAGCGGTCCACCGGCAAGACGGTCTACGTCCTGGACGAGCCGACCACGGGGTTGCACTTCGAGGACATCCGCAAGCTGCTCGGCGTGATCAACGGCCTGGTGGACAAGGGCAACACCGTCATCGTGATCGAGCACAACCTCGACGTCATCAAGACGGCGGACTGGGTGCTGGACATGGGACCGGAGGGTGGTTCCGGCGGCGGCAGCCTGGTGGCCGAAGGAACCCCGGAGGAGCTCGCCGAGATCGAGGAGAGCTACACCGGCCACTTCCTCGCCCGCGCCCTCGCCGAAAGCTGAGCAATAGCGCCTCGGTACCCGTATCGGGTGCCGAGGCGCTGCCGGTCGCAAAGATCTTGCTGGAGCCCGATGTTGGGCCGGTGGCTCGACGCGTCACAGCTCGGGAAGCGCCACCTCGACGCGCTGGAGCCCGCTGGTGAACAGGCGCCGATTCCTGGCTGGAGCCGCTGGGGTCAGCTCGCACGCCGAGCAGCGCGGCGAAGTGGCCGTTGGATGCCCTGCGGCGGCTGGCACTCGGATTAGCGCAGTCGCTCGGCAAGGCGTGCCTGGAACGGTTCGTAGTCGTAGTCGGGGAAGATTTCGGGAAAGACTCGCAGCATGTTCCGCAGGCCCTCGGCCGCGAACTGGAAGTCCATGTTCCGGCCGTCCACATCCGCGAACAGGTACTGCCAGCCGTAGGTTCCCTTGGTCACCAGGAGCGCATCGAGGTATTCGCAGTAATCCAGGTCCAGCTGGTAAAAGCTGCTGGTTCCGTTGTAGAACCACACCTGCGGGGAAGCCACGCCAGGCTGGATCCGCAAGCCCGCCAGAGTGCCACCGCCGCCCTTCGGATGTTCATCGAACGGCCGCAGCTCTTCGCACAGCTGCGCTTCGAACTCGGTGCTCTCTTCGGTCTCCAGATCCTCGGCTGTTGCGAACATCGCGGCGCCGAGATGGCGGACTGAGAACTCCCCCGTCAGATACATGTCGCCGCGCTCGATGCCCCAGTGACCGGACACCGCTTCGAAACGGAGGAAGCACCGGTCCAGCGTCGGGTCAAGGGCCACGCCGGGGAACTCCTCGGCAATCAACGTGAGGGTGGCCGCGGCGTCTCCGACCTCCCTCTCGACTGGCCCCCGCTGCTCGTGCAGGACCTCAACTTCCGGAGCACGCGAAAGCTCGTCGAGCATCCCGACGTACCGGCGCTCGTAGTCAGTGAGCTCCGACAGTTCATGAACCATCTGATCGATCCCTCGGAAACTTGTTGTCTTGCTGGTCCAAGCCAGCGAAGGGTTTTGGGCAAGACGCGGCAATCGTATGGCGTGGATCATCGGCACAAGTGGTGCGCTCCCGGCGGCCGCCGCCCCGAACCTGTCCGAGCGCTCGGCGAGACAGACGAGTTCCCAGGATCCGCATGGAATTTCGCGCAGCGCAGCGACCCCACCGCGCTCGGAACTGTCGTCGAGTTCGATCACGCCGAGCTCCCCGGGGCGAGTCCCGCTCCCTTCCGCGCCCGCGCCCTAGCCGACACCTGAGCCACCAAGCGCGTCCTATGGTCGTGAGTGCGAAATCCGGATCAAACCGTTTTTCGCACTCACGACCCTCCGTGCCCGACGGCGGCTGACCTCGTCCCCGCATGCCCTGTTCTTGCTCGGCTGCGGGACGAAACGCGAGCGATCATGTCGGCTGGTGGCGTTCCGGTTGGCGAGGTCGCCACGCGAGCCGCGATCAGAATCGGTCGGAAAGATGTCATTGTCCGCAGGGAGCCCGCTCGATTGCTTGCGTTGGTGGGGGAAGGGGCACTTCGCCAGGTGGTTGGCGACCGCGAGACCATGGTCGAGCAGCTCCGGGACTTGATCGAGATGAGCGAGCGGCCGAACATCGACCTGCGAATCGCGCCGTGCGGAAGTGGCTGGAACCCGTCGCTAGAGGGTGGATTTTCGCTGATCAAGCAGGATTTGACCCATGGCGTTGGAGAACAGGCGGTCCGGGTTGTTCGTGCACGAGTACGACGACGTCGCCACCTACGAGCAGGCAGTGGAGCACGTGACTCGGGTCGCGCTGAATCCGAAGACCTCGAAAATGCTGCTACGCAAGACTGCCAAGAGCGTGGCGGCTGTGGATTACTGATCAGTGCATGTGGCGCGAGGCCAGCCGGAGCCAGAACCTGCCAACGTGTGTCGAGTGGTCGTGAGTGCGAAAGCCGGTTGGAGCCGGTTTTGGCACTCACGACCAACGCGGCTCCGGTCGTGCCCGGTTTGTTACTTCGTGTCACTAGGTTCGGGGCATGGCGCAGAACGAGCACTCGGTGTTCAGCAGCTTGATCGTGCAGGCCTCGCCGGAGGCGGTGTTCGACGTGCTGGCCGATCCGCGAAAGCACTCGCTCATCGACGGCTCCGGCACGGTGCAGGGGGAGTTGAGCGGTCCGGAGCGGCTGGTGCTCGGCTCGAAGTTCGGGATGCGGATGCACCGGGGCGTCGGCTACCGGATGACCAACACCGTGGTGGAGTACGAGGAGAACCGCCTGATCGCGTGGCGGCATATCCTGCCCTGCCGCTGGCGTTACGAGCTGGAACCGGAAGGCGACTCGGCCACCAAGGTCACCGAGACCTACGACTACGCGACGATGCTGCCGAAACTGGTGACCCGCACCGGTTTGCCCAAGCAGAACTTGGCATCGATCGAAGCCACCTTGCGGCGCTTGAAGTCCTACGTGGAGGACAACCAGGCAGAACCGGTCTGACCTTCGCCCCGAGCCGTCACGGGCAGGGACCGATCTGCTGCTGGACGTTCCCGCAGTACATTCTGACCTGGGTATTCGCCTGGCCGCCGACGATGCGCACCACCGCGATCGCCTTGCGCTCCGGGACCTGCCCGTTCTCCGAGTCGTAGTCGATGCGGCCGCTGATCCCGCCGATGACGGCGTCGTCCTCGCTGAGCCGGGCGATCCCGTACCAGACGGCCTGGCCGTTCAACGGCGTGGTCCCGAGCTCAGCCTGCCCGTCGACGACTTTCCGCACCGCCTGCCGGACGACGTCGACGGCGTCGAAGGCGAGCATCGCCCGCCCCACCAGGCCGTCGGTGCTCTGCTGCTCCCGGACGCCGGTGAAGTCGACGTAGTCCAGCACGACGTCGTCGGGCAGTTGGCGGTCCAGCAGGAACTTCGTCGTGTCGTCCCCGGCCATCAGGTGCGGGTAGTTGTCCACGCTGACGCACTTGTCCCGCACCGCGCTCAGGTAGTTGCCGAACCGGTCGGCCCGTCCGGCGAAGAACGCCAGCGATTCCGGGCCGCACTGCACGGAATCCACCGGGATGGAGTCCCGGAAGTCCTTCATCTGGACCGAATTCCCCTGAATCGAATTCCCCAGAGTCGAATTCCCCAGGGCCCGCTGGATGTCCATGGCCAGGTTCGCGCTGTAGATGTCCCCGCCGCTGTAGTAGACGGTGACGGTCTGGGGCGGGCGCGGCTGGCCGTTGCCGTCCTGTTTCAGGTTCCGCACGTGCTGCGCGACGACCTCGGCCTCCCACGCATTGGTCGGTCCGACCTGGTGGTAGAGCTTGCTCAGGTTGGGAAAATCATCGGCCGAGGTCACGGTGCCCACCGTTGTCAGCCCGTTGCGCCCCAACTCGCTGATCGACCTGCCGGTCTCACCCCAACTGCCGCCGAGCCCGACGACCGCCACCACCGGGGCTTCGGAAGGGCGGGCGGCGAATTCGACGATCCGATCGGCCACCCGTTCGCTCTGCTTCATGGTCGCGCCGCCGTTGGCGAGCACGACCCGGATCGCGACGCCGCCGTCCAGCCGCGCCTTGGCCTGCGCTTGGGCCAGTCCCTCCAACTCCGCCGCGACGCCGTCCAGCGTGGAGGAGTCGGGATCCCGGCCGGTCAGGGTGCTGAAGTAGACGATCGTGACGTAGGGCATCGTGTCGTCGAGGTCGCTCTTGTCCTTGGCCGCGGTGTTCTCCTCGGCGATCCGGCGCTGCGCGTTGGTCAGCCGTTCGCGCAGGCCGTCGTCCGCGATGTCGCTGGAGAACTGGAAATCCGAATCGGCGATCCCGACGCACTCGTCCCCGACCGACCACAGATCGGTGTTGGTCCATGGCCACCAACTCCGACCGCAGTGGTGGTAGTACTGCTGGAGGTAACCACCGGTACCGCCGAGGACCAGCAGGATTACCAACAGGATCGGCACCCGCCGCAGCATTCTGGAGTGCTTCAGCGGCAGATTCGTCAGGCCCAATGCATGTCCGGGTTCGTCATCCACAACAGCCGGTTCGTCGGCCACCCGCAACGTCACGTACCAGGCGGTGTTCGAGCGCTTGCGCCGGGCCTCCTGCAGCTTCTGCGGCCAGTTGTCGAGGTTGATCGGTACGCTCGGCGCCTCGTCGTCCTGCAGGGGCTGCTCGCCGCTGCTGATGATGAGCAGCGGATCCGGCGTGCCGGTTTCGTTGCGCACGTCGTTGAACAGCCGGATCAGCACCTTGCCGACGGTTCCGTCGCCCAGATTGCGCAGCAGCAGCACGGGATAGCAGTCCTTGGGCACCCACCGCCACCGCCACAGCCGCCTGGCGTAGGCGTCGGCGAGGTCCGTCAAGAACGCGTGCACCAGGAGCTTCCGCACCTGCTCGGCGTTCTCCCAGCGCGAGGGCGTGGAGATCAGGCGTTGCGCGAAGCTGGGGAAGTCCGCTGACTCGCGGGGCGAGAGGTAGCGCTGCCGCATGAACCAGCGCGTGACGCGTCCCCGGCGCACCCACCACGCGTAGTACAGCGGGAAGAACGCCAACGACAGCACGAACAGGTACCAGGGCAGGTTCTGCGCGGCCGACTCCCAGGTCGCGGCCTGGTGTTGGGACTGCTGCTTGGCGCGCCTGGGGCGGCGGCTGCTGAGGTATTCGCGCAGCAGCTGCCTGGTGTTCGCGTTGGGGGCGTGGGTCAGGTTGGTCGGCGACAGGTTCTTCTTCAGCAGCCAGCTCAACAGCGCGTACCGGCGGAAGCGCAGTCGACCGATGCGCGGCCAGGAGTTCGCCTCCCGCAACCCGCGTGCCGCTTCGTCGAGGAGGGTGCGGATCTGCACCGACTTCTGCCGTTGGGCTTCGGCAGGGGCGCTCCCGACGTCCAGCACGACGTGCGGCACGACGGTGCCGAGGTGGTCGGATAGCTGGTCGATCAACGTGGCTGCGTCATTTTCCCGCAGCAGGTGGACGATCGGGTGGTCCGGGATCTTCTCGACGCGGCGGCGTCTGATCCACCGCTCCCCGAGACGCGATGGGAGCTGCGAGACAGGTGTTCCCTGACTCACCGGCGCTTCCGTCATCGAACACCCCTTGCCACCAATCGATCATTCGAGGTGACGTTACCGGCCTGAGCGAGGTTTCGAACCAGGTTCGACCAACTCGCCCGCCGCAGCAGCACATCGTTACGCCCCTCAGCCGACCGGGACCACCTGGGCAGGCGCGCATCGTCGATGAAACGCGACTCGGTGCTTCACCTCGGTCTTCCTGCCACCCCCGGGCGGGTTTGCCAGGGGTGGGGGCCGCCGAGGGGCCGGTATTCGACGCCGAGGGCGTCCAGGCGCGGTAGGTGGTGTTCGACCAGGCGGCGCCGGAAGTCGGGGAGGTCGCGGTCGCTGGTCCAGGCGGTCTCGGCGAACGCGGTGAGCCGGGGGAAAGCCGCGTAGTCCACGCGGCGGGGCGTGTCGAGCTGTTCGGTCCAGACCTGCGCCTGTAAGCCGAGCACGTGCTCGGTCGACGGTTCGTAGGCGTAGACGTCTTCGAGCGTGGTCAGGTAGCCGACCGGGATCGGCTCGTCGGGGTGGTCGGCTTGCCGGTGGTCGAAGTAGAGGCGCCGTTCGGGGCAGAGCACCACGTCGTGCCCGGCGGCGCGGATCGCGATTCGTTCGTCGCGCCAGACCGCGACGATGGTCTCCGGTGGCAGCGGATCCACCGAATCCAGGATCTCGTCCCAGCCGGAGGCCCGTCGGCCGCGTGCCTGGATGTGCTCGATGAGGGAACGCAGGAACCGGCCGTGCGCTGGGGTCGCGCCGGGGACCTCGTCGCCACCGACGCAGATCACCTGGGATGGGAAGACGTCCATCAGGTGGTCCAGGACGGCGCGGTAGAACTCCAATGTGGACGGATCGGTGTTGAGGATCTCGGCGCTGACCCCCCAGGAATCCCAGACCTGCGGGCGCGTGCCGGTGCCGAGCTCCGGGTAGGCGGCGATGGCGGCCTGGCTGTGACCGGGCACGTCGACCTCCGGTACCACGGTGACGTGGTGCCGGGCCGCGTGGCCGACGATCTCCCGCAGGTCCTCGACGGTGTAGTAGCCGCCGTGCGGGCGGTCGTCGAACTCGGGCGGCTCACCGCGTCCGACCATCGACCGCCGCCGCCAGGAGCCCACGCGGGTCAGTTCGGGGAACCGGGGGACCTCGACGCGCCAACCCTGATCGTCGGTCAGGTGCAGGTGCAGGATGTTGAGCTTGTGCATCGCCAGGAGTTCGATGAACCGGAGCACCTCGCGCTTGGGCAGGAAGTGCCGGGCCACGTCCAGGTGGCAGCCGCGCCAGCCGAACCGCGGCCGGTCCTCGATCCGGCCGCACGGCAGCAGGCACCGTCCATAGTGGATAGGCGCGGACCGGTACGCGGCCGGGTCGAGCAGTTGCCGCAGGGTCTGCGCGGCGTGGTGCGCACCGGCCGCGTCGTGCGCGACGACTTCCACCCCGTCCGGGCGGATTTCCGCGCGGTAGCCGCCGGGCACCGACTCCGTGCGGTCGGTGCGGAACTCGATCGTCGGCCGCGCCGCGTCCGGCAGCGGCAGCCCGATGGCCGCACCGACGTGCTGCCGGAACCAGTCCGCCGTGGTGGGTTCGCCGCCGACCGTGGTGCCCTGGTCGAGTTCGAGCACCCCGGTCGCGGGCACCACCAGCGACGGGCGCGGCACCAGCGAGTCCCAGCTCATGCCAGTTCCGCCTCTCCGCGATTCACAGTGGTGGTGGCGTCCGGCTCAATCTCGCGTTTCGCGGTTTCTCGTGGCTGGCTTGCGTCACGGTCCCCTGAGGTGCGGTTGAGGAGTACTGGGGTTGACACCGGGCTACTCATCCCTTCACCGCCCCGGCCAGCCCGGACACCAGGCGCCGCTGCACCACGACGAAGAAGATGAGCACCGGGATCGTCATCAGCGTGGACCCCGCCATGATGGCCCCCCAATCGTTGCCCTCCGGGGTGAAGAACACCAGGATCGCCATCGGCAGCGTCTGGTTCTCCGTCGCCGAGATGATGAACGTCTTGGCGAACAGGAAGTCGTTCCAGGCGTGGATGAACGACAGCACGCTGGTGGCCACCAGACCGGGTGCCACCAGCGGGAACAGCACCTGCCAGACGAACCGGGTGCGGCTGGCGCCATCCAGCGTGGCGGCTTCCTCCAACTCGACCGGCACCGCGGCGACGAACCCGCGCAGCATCCAGATCGCCAGCGGCAGGCTGAAGGCGAGGTGCACCAGCACCAGCGAGCCGAGGTGGTTGAGCCCGAACACCGGGGCGACCGAACCGACCTCGCGCATCAGGAAGAACAGCGGAATCGTCAGCGCCTCCACCGGAACCATCTGCGCCACCAGCAACATCAGCAGCAGCACGACCCGGCCGCGGAACCGGAACCTGGTGAGCGCGACCGCGGCGAGGAACGACATCAGCAGCGACAGCAGCACGACCGCACCGGCCACCAGCAGGCTGTTGACGAAGTACCCGCCCAGTCCGTCCACTGTGAACACCCGGCGGAAGCCGCCCAGGGTCGGGGCGAACGTCCACGGGCGGGGATCGGTTGTCTGCAGTTCGCCTTCCGGCTTGAACGCCGACAACACCATCCAGTACAGCGGGAAGGCCACCACCACGGCGATCAGCACGGCAACCGCGTTCGCGGCGAGCAGCCGCGGCTTGCGCAACGCACTCATCCCAACGCCTCGCCCCTCCGCTGGGCCCGCAGGTAGCCCAACGTGATCAGCATGAGCAGCACGGTCATCACCACGCCGATGGCCGAGCCGAGCCCGTAGTTCGACCCGGCGAACGCCTCCTGGTAGGCGTAGACGTTGAGCACCATGTTCTGCCCGGCAACGCCACCGCCGTTGGTCATCACGTAGATCTGGGTGAAGATCTTGAAGTCCCAGATGATCGACTGGATGGTGGCGATCACCAGGACCGGGCGCAGCATCGGCAACAGCACGCTGCGCGCGGTCCGCCACACCGACGCCCCGTCCAGCGCGGCGGCCTCCACCATCTCGCCGGGAATCCCGCTCAGCCCGGCATAGGTGGTGACCAACACGAACGGGAACGAGCACCAGATCACCTCGGCGGCTACCAGCCCGAAGGCCACGAACCGGTCGTAGGTCCACGAGAAACCCACCGCGCCGTCCACCCCGACACCGGTCAGCACCTCGTTGACCAGCCCGAAGTCCTGGTCGAACAGGAACAGCCAGACCGTCGAACCGGCCACCGCCGGGGTCGCCCAAGCGCCCATCGCGGCCAGGAACAACAGCATCCGGGGCAGCGGGCTGATCCTGGTGGCCAGCACCGCCAGCGCGATGCCGACCGCCAGGCTGCCCACCACGCACACCAGGGCGAAGACGCAGGTCTGCAGCAGGATCGTCCAGAACCGGTCGTCGCCGAGCAGTGCCAGGTAGTTGCCCGCGCCGAGGAATTCCAGCGGCGCGCCACCGGAAGCCTGCGCCTGGCCGTACTCGTAGAGCGAGATCTGCACCAGCTGGTAGAGCGGGTAGCCCATCATGCCGACGAGCAGCAGCCCGGCCGGTGCCAGGTAGAGCAGGGCGGCCATTCAGCGGCCTTCGAAGGCGGTGTTCATCTGCTCGGCCGCGCCGCTGGTGGCCGCTTCCACGCTGGTGCCGGTGATGATCTGCTGCACCATCGTCGGCAGCACGCCCTGCGCGTCGATCTCCGACCACGCGGCCGAGGTCGGCACGAAGCGGGTTCCAGCCTGCAGCGTCGCCACGAAGGGCGCGACCGCCGGGTCACCGGCCGCGAGTTCCTGCTGCACATCGGTGAACGTCGGCAGGTTGCCCATCGCGGCGTACATCTTGCGCTGGTACTCCTTGCCCGCGAGCAGTTGCACGAACTCCCGGGACAGCGTCGCGCGCTTCGAGGACTTCAGGACGCCGAGCATGTTGCCGCCCGCGAAAGCCGGCGCCAGCGAGCCCGCGGTGTCGCCGGGCAGCGGCACGACGGCGTACTTCCCGGCAGCCGCACCGGCGTTGACCGCGGCGCGGTTGAAGTCGCCGCCGATGGTCATCGCGGCCTTGCCGGAGGCGAACGCCTGCACGCTCTGGCTGCCGGTCAGGTCCGCGCACTGCTCGCGCGGGCAGGCTCCGCCGCTGATCAGCGAGGCGTAGGTGGCGACGCCCTGGCGGGCGGCGGGCTGGTCCACAGTGGAGACCCACCGGTCGCCCTCGCGGCGGGCCAGGTCGCCGCCCGCGGCCCAGATGAACGGCATCAGCGCGTAGTGGTACTTGCCGCCGACGGCGATGCCGTACAGATCGGGGCGGGCGGCGCGGATCCGCTGCGCGGTGTCCGCGAGTTCCGCGATCGTGCGGGGCGGTTGCAGGCCGAGTTCGGCGAAGACGTCGGTGCGGTAGTACAGCGCCCGAATGCCGGTGTACCAGGGCACGCCGTAGACCTTGCCGTCGACCTTCGCGGTGTCCAGCACCGATGTGTTCAGGTCGGCGGATTCCGGCCACTGCGGGAGGTTGCCGGTGAGGTCCGCCAGGCCACCGGCGGCGACGTATCCGGCCAGGTCGGTGTTGCCGAACTCGGCGACGTCCGGGGCGCTGGCCGGGTCGTTGAACGCGCCGGTGAACCGCTGCGCACGGGTGTCCACCGCGATGTACTGCACGTCGACCTGCACGCCCTGGTGCTCGGCCTCGAAGCGGGCGACCGCCTCGTCCACAGTGGCCTGCTTCGGGCCGCGGTTGGCCTCGTCGAACAGCCAGACCCGCAGCGTGCCGGTCCGTTCGTCCTCGGCGGGCGCGGTCTGCTGGACCTGCGGAGGACCGCAGGCCGCCAGTAACGCGCCGATGGCCGCGACGGTGATGGCTTTCCATGCCCGCATGGCGTTCTCCGTTGCACTGTCCGCAGTTCCCGTTGTTGCGCTGCGAGCCCGTCCCGGTGCTCGTGCTGCGTGGCCCCTGCGGGAGTCGCAGTCCAGCTGCGCCGAACCCCGGCATGACGTGTCACCGATCCATCACGTCGGGGCGGTCCGCACGGGACGACGACTGAGCACCCGCGGCCGTGCTGACCGCGGGCGTGGGCCAAGCGGCTGAGCCACTTCTCAGCACAAGATCAGAGACAGGGCACTGAGCAATCGGATGGTATGGATCACGTCGCTCGATGGCAAGGTCTGAACCAATCTTCGCTCGGATGAGATCGTGTCGCTGCACCGCGCCGACCCGCTCGGGATCTAGGTTTTTGGCGTGAAGAACGGGAAAATCGTTGATTTCACAGATCGTCGCGGTGAGAACAGCAGCGGCATCCCGCTCGGGCTGGACCGGGCCCCGATGCGCGAAATCGTCCGGAGCTTCCAGGAACTCGGGCTCAACAGCATCCGGCTGCCGTTCTCCAACGAGATGATCCACGACGCGGCGATCGTGCCGGACGCGGCGGTGGCCGCGAACCCGGAGTTGCGCGGCAAAACCCGGTTGCAGGTGTACGACGCGGCCGTCGCCGCACTCACCGACAGCGGGTTCGCGGTAATCCTGAACAACCACACCAACACGACCCGCTGGTGCTGCGGAATCGACGGCAACGAGCGCGGCCGGGACGAGCAGGACCCGAAGGTCCGGGCGTGGTTCAACGATTTCGTCGATTTCCTGATCGCAGGCGACACCGACTTCGCCTACTGGCCGCTGGTCGGCTGGCACCAGAACCACCAGGGCAACGGCTGGGGCCTGGTGCACTGGGACGCGGCGGGCAACCGCATGTTCGTCGATGACGGCGACGACTGGCGGGCGTCGGCCTGGCACCGGCTGGCGAACGCGCCGACCGGTGCCGCCCGGCCCGCCGGCACGTGGTGGATGCTGAGCGTTGATCACGGCGATCTCGTCCAGTCGGCCCGGATGCGCGGCGAACCGGACTGGAATTCGGGCGCCCGCAAGACGGCCTGCCCGGACGGGCAACGCCTGATCGGGCTGAGCCACACGGGCTCGCGCGGCCTGTGCAGCAGCACCGGCGGCGCCGGTCAGCGGGATGCGGGCTACGAAGTGGTCCGCGACGAGCGGCACGTGACCGACGACTGGGCACCGGGCTTCACGAAGTTCCAGTGCCCACCGGACTCCTTCGTCATCGGCTACGCCACCCGCGGCGCGGACCTGTCGTCCATGCTGTGCGCCAAGCGCAGCGATCCAACCGGAACCACCGCCCGCACCGTCTGGTTCGACCGCACCGATGCCCGCCCACCGGAGCCGCACGGCGGCGAATTCGCCCCCGGCCACCACAAGGGACAGTGCGCCAACGACGAATACATCACCGGCGTGGCCTGGAGCGCCCGCGCGGACTCCCCACCCAAAGCCCCCGACGCCCTCCTCTGCCAACCCACCCATCCGAGCGACACTCGGAGGAAGAAGGAAAAATCTTGGGGTTAGCCGTGGAAGGTTAGGGCTGCGACCGAGGGGCAGTCGTAGCGGTCTTGGGTTTGGGTCAGGGCGCCGGTGTTGGGGTCGCGGGCCAGGCGGGTGATGGCGCCTGCGCGCTGGTTGGCCACGTACAGCGAGGTTTCCTCCGGGTCGAGGGTGAAGTGGCGGGGCCAGCTGCCGCCGGTGGGTGTGGTGGCCTGGAAGGTCAGGCCCGCGTCGTCGGTGGTGAAGGTGGCGATGTCGTCGTCGCCCCGGTTGGCGGCGTAGACGAACTTGGCGTCGCGGGACACCGCGATCTCGGCGGGGAAGTTCTCGCCGGTCGCATCGGGTGCGCGGCTGCTGAGCACCTGCCCGGGGGTGAACTGCCCGGCTTCCGGGTCCCAGTCCAGCACGGTGATCGTGGAGTTCAGCTCGGCGAGCAGGTACGCGCGGGTGTAGTTGAAGGCCAGGTGCCTCGGTCCGGTGCCCGCGGGTAGTTCCAGGTGCTGGTGCTGGGTGAGCTTGCCGGTGGCCGGGTCGAAGGCGTAGACGAACACCGCGTCGGCACCGAGGTCGACGGCCACCACCCACTTCTTGGTGGGATCGACCAGCACCTGGTGGGCGTGCGGTTCGGCACCGGGATGCTTGATGAGGTCGGTGGATTCGCCGATGCTGCCGTCGGCGTTGCGCCGGTGCGCGGCGACCGTGCCGTCGGTGTAGTTGGCGGTGAACAGGAACTCGCCGCCGGGGTGCACGGTGAGGTGCGTTGGACCCGCGCCACCGCTGGGCTGGCTGCCCAGCACCACCGGGTGGTGACCGGAGAGGTCCACCGCGGTGATGGTGCCCTGCGGCAGTTCGTTGGTGACGTAGAGGTACCGGTGGTCCGGTGACCAGGCGAAGAACGACGCGTCGGGCACTCCGTCGACGACTCCGGACGGTTCCAGCACGCCCGCCTCGTTGCGGATCGCGACCTCCAGACCCCGACCGGGTGGGGTGGCGGAGGTGTAGCTGCCGATGAGCGTCATCAGGCCCGCCTGGTGGCCCGTCGCGGGCGCGGCTGGCTGCGGCGCGGCCGCTGGGGTCGCCGGGGTGGCCGCGCAGGCGGCGCTCGTCGTGGTGATCGCACCAGCCGCACCGGCGACGCCGACCGCGCCGACCGCGCCGAGGAAGCGGCGACGCGGCATTCCGTTGTCCCGCACGATGTTCTCCCTGTTCGGTGGATGATCGCGGGACAGTCTGCCGCATCGCGCTGAAGTGGACTAGACCAAAATGGCCTAGTGCTCGGTGCTCACCTCCGGACCTGCCGTACTCGTCTCGGACGTGCCGTCCGACCCTCGCTTTCGAGGTGGCCGCATGGCACTTGCCCGGCGGCCACGCTTGTTCGGGGAAGGACGGGCGATTTCGCGCGAACACCCCACCCGCTCCCCACCGGAAGAGGCGGATTTTGCTCGCTAAATCGCCAACTCCGCCGAGCAGGCGGCTCAGCGCAGCGCGGCCGCCCGCTGCGCGGGCTTGGCGGCGGGTGCGATGTCGGCGCCTCGGCTGCCGCCGCAGGGACCCGCCGTGCTCCAGTCGGGATCGACGTCCCGGCAGTAACCGGCGGCCTGCTGCGCCTGCACCATCTCCGCGACATCGGCCAACAGCCGCTTCGCGTCGTAGACGATGCCGTTGCGGATCGTCCACTGCACGCCGCCGATG
Organism: Saccharopolyspora antiqui; assembly: GCF_052246905.1. Taxonomy (NCBI): domain Bacteria; kingdom Bacillati; phylum Actinomycetota; class Actinomycetes; order Pseudonocardiales; family Pseudonocardiaceae; genus Saccharopolyspora; species Saccharopolyspora antiqui. Next base: position 27,101 of record NZ_JBQQBO010000020.1, on the reverse strand, counting down.
CGGGCGATGTCGCCGGTCTCCGCGTCGAGCCGGGGCGTGCCGGTGCCGTACAGCGTTTTCAGGTCCTCCAGCGGGTTCGCGCCGACGATGGCCAGATCCGCCAGCAGCCCCTCCTCGACCAGACCGAACTCCGGCTTCGCCCCGGTGGGCTCGGCCAGCGTCAACGCGGTGTTGTAGGTCATCGCCTCGATCGCTTCCAGCGGCGTCAGGCCCGCTTCGCGCAGCATCTCCAGCTCGTTGATGTTGGCGAACCCGTAGAGGTTGTAGATGAAGCCCGGATCGGTGCCGCCTGCGATGCGGCCACCGATCGACTTGTAGTCGTGGATGAGCTGCATGTACTGCTGGTAGAAGCGCTTCCAGCTCACCTCGTCCTCGGTCCGCCAGTCGTAGTAGAACGAACCGTGCGCCTCGGGGCTGGGCTCCCAGAAGTTCCACAGCGACGGCAGCGCGAAACGCGGATGCCACTCCAGACCGCGGACCCGCAGCAGGTCGCGCCCGGCCAAGTAGACGCCGAAGGTGGGGCCGAACGTCACGCCGTTGTCCAGTTGCTCCGCCAGGTAGGACCGCCACTGGGGTGAGCCCGGTGGGAAGGTGTAGTTGATGACCTCGGCCACCGCGCGCCAGCGGGACGCCTCGTTCTCGTAGTCGTAGCCCGGTGGTTTGGGGTGCTCCCGGCCTTCCTTGAGCAGCGCCTCGAAGTGGCCGTAGAAGTGCGTCACCGTGCCGAGGCCCAGCCGACCGGTTTCCAGCGCGTTGAGCTGCGGGTAGATCGGCGGCGAGTGGTGCATGGTGGTGCCCAACCCGTGCTGCCCGGCGGCGGTGATCGCGGCCTCGATCTCCGGGCGTCCGTAGGGCCCTTCGCCGAAGAACTTGATCCCGTTGACGCCGTGCCCAGCGGCCCACGCCACCCAGCGACGCGCCTCATCCGGCGAATCGACCGGGCCGTCGGCCCAACCACTGCCCGGCGTCTGGTAGTTGACGATGCGCGGCGCCACGATCTCGTTGCGCTCGCTGCGCTGCTGGTCCGAAACGGCATCGTCGTTGTCTGCGAGGGAAACGCCCCGAACGGTCGTGACGCCGTGACCCAGCCACAACTTGTACGCGTACGTCCTCGGGGTATCGCCCGTCCCGGTGTGGGTGTGCTCGTCGACCAGACCGGGCAGCAGCCACATGCCCGTCGCGTCGATCTCGTGCTCGGCATCGTGCGGCGGCCGGTCCGGTGCCAACGCCTGCGACGGTGCACCCGCCGGGATGATCTGCTGGATCCGGTTGCCGTGGATGACGACGTCCACCGGCCCGCGCACCGCGCCACCGGTCCCGACGATCACGTTGACCCCGCGGATCACGAGTTTCTCGAACGGGCCCTGGCCTTCTCCCGGACCGCGGGGTGGAGTGGGCGAATCCGCTGGCACCAGCGCGCTCGCGTTGGCCAACTTCGGCGTCAGTCCCACCAAACCGGCTGCGGCACCAGCGGATCGCAGCAACGACCGTCTGCTCAGGTCCATGTGGACACTCCTCGACGTCGGTGAACCCGTTCTTCGATTGTCGATCTCTGGCAGATTACGGACGTTCCGAACACACCAGCAAGCCATCCGGCCCTGCACCGGATACGACATTCGCCCGACCAGCGGTCGTGATCGCACACCCGCGACGGAGCGGACCGCACGTCGGTGCACCACAAATCGACGAGGGTGAGGGGCACCCGTGACCCAGTTACTTGGTCACGGGTGCCCCTCACCCCTCATCCGAATGGGTTCGTAGCCGTCGGATCGGAGCCCGGCCATTCAGGGCCGTCGGGGATCGCGGGTGGGTTTGCGCAGTGCGTGGCCCGGTAGCGCGTCGGTGCGGCGGCCTTCGTCGATCACCGGCACGCCGTTGACCAGGACGTAAGGGATGCCTGCGGGCTGCTGGCGGGGCTGGTCGAACGTCGCGGTGTCGGCGACGGTGTCCGGGTCGAATAGCACCAGGTCGGCGGCGAATCCCGGGCGAATCCGGCCTCGATCGGTCAGGCCCAGCCGGTCGGCCGCGCGAGCGGTCATGTGCTGGACGCACTCCGCCAGCCCGAGGACCCCGAGTTCGCGCACGTAATGCCCCAGATAACGGGGAAAAGTGCCCCACGCGCGCGGATGCGGTCGGTTGCCGACCAGCAATCCGTCGCTGCCTGCGGTGTGCGTCCGGTGGCGCATGATGGCCCGCACGTTGTCCTCGTGACCGATGTGCATCAGGCACGAGCTGCCGAGCTCTTCGGACACCAGCACGTCGAAGTAGAACTCGGTCGGCTGCCGTCCGGCGGCGCGGGCGGATTCGGCGACGCTGCGGCCCACCAGGTGAGCGTTGTCGGGCCGCCGCACCCCGTTGATCTCGATGGTGTCCCAGTCGACCGGCACGCCGTGGCAGCCGTCGGACCCCTCTTCTTCCATGACAGCGCGAATTCGGCTGCGCTGTGCCGGATCCCGCAAGCGCCCCAGGGTGGCTGCCACCCCACCTGCCATCGCCCAACTGGGCAGTAGCGCGTGCAGCGAGGTGCTACCCGGCAGGTACGGATAGGTGTCCAAGGTGATGTCGCAGCCCCCCGCCAACGCGGTGTCCAACATGGACAGCAGATCCACGGCCCTGCCCCGGTTGACGTTGAAGTTCATGGTGGCGTGCGCCAGGTGCAGCGGGCAGCCGGAGGTTCTGCTGACCTCGATCATCTCCGCGTACGCCGCCAGCGCACCAGCGCCGTAGCTGCGGTGGTGCGGGCTGTAATACCCGCCGCGCGCGGCGACCACCGCGCAGAGCGCGGCGAGCTCACCGGTGTCGGCGTACATGCCGGGGGTGTAGGTCAGCCCGGAGGACATGCCGAAGGCGCCTTCGTCCAGCGACCGCGCCAGCACCTCGCGCATCCGGTCGAGCTCGGCATCCGTCGCCCGCCGGTCCTCGTAACCCACGCAGAGCAGTCGAAGAGTGCCCTGCGGCACCAGGTAAGCGGCGTTGGCGGCGATACCGCCGTCGAGCCGGTCGAGGTATTCGGCAACGCTGCGCCAGTTCCAGTCGAAGCCCGGCGGGTCGTCGTTCCAGCCCGCGAGTTGGGTGCGCAGCGTGGCCAGCGTGGCGTCGTCCACCGGCGCGTAGGACAGCCCGTCCTGGCCGATGACCTCCAGCGTCACGCCCTGCGACACCTTCGCGGTGTGCTCGGGCTCGGCCAGGACCTGCAGGTCGGAGTGCGCGTGCATGTCGATGAACCCAGGCGCCACCACAAGACCATCGGCCTCGATCACCCGTCGTCCCACCAACCGCCCAGCCCCAGCGATCTGGCCGATGCGCCCCCGAACAACCCCAACATCAGCCCGATACCCAGGACCCCCATCCCCATCAACAATCAAACCCCCACGCACCACCAAGTCCATCCCGAACCCTCCCCGGTGTGATCGTTTCGAGGTGAAGGGCACCTTTGGCCGACTATGCCGGTCAAAGGTGCCCTTCACTCACCACCCTGCTGGGTGTCGAGACCGCCTCGACGCGCGGGTTCGGGCTAGAAGAAGGTGCGCACCAGGTCGATCACCGCGTCGCCGTCGACCACCGGGATCAGGGGCCACTTGTCGAACACCGTGCAGGGGTGGGAAAGGCCGAAGCCCATCCAGTCGCCGATCTGCGGATCGGCGTCCCGCACGGTCAGGAACGCGTGCTGGTCGGCCAGCGACGTCACCTGGCAGGAACCGGCGGCCAACTCCCGGATGGTGCCGTCAGCCCCCCGGATCACCTGCGGTTCCGGCAGATCCTGGTCGAAGGAGACGTCCCGGCGGCCCATGGTCAGCAGTGCCAGGCTCGGTTCGGGCCGCGAGGTGACCTGCGCCCACATCCGCATCGCTGGCTGGAACGGTGGCTCCGAACCGGCCAGCCGGTGCTCCCGGCTGAAGGGCGAGCGGACCCGGTAGAAACCGTCGTCGTGCAGCAGGTATCCGCCGCTGCGCAGCACCGGCACGACCGGCAACCCGGCTGGCCACGGCTCGACGAAGGCCTCGGCGACCTGGTCGAAGTACGCGCTGCCGCCGCAGGTGACGATCACTTCGTCCAGCCCCGAGAAGTGCCCGGCCTCGGCCAGTTCCGCGACCAGTTCCCGCAACCGCCGCAGATAATCGTCCACAGTGGAAATCGCCCGCTCGCTGACATCGCGCGCCACCGCGCCCTCGTAGCCGCCGACCCCGACCAGCCGCAGCATCGGGCTGTGCAGCACGGCGTCGGCGATCTCGCGGGCCTCAGCGGTCGTGCGCGCACCGGTTCGGGCGCCGTCGTTGCCGAGCTCGACCAGCACGTCGATCTGCCGGGACGCGCCGTGCCGGGCCAGTGCCTCGGCCATCAGCTGCACCCCGCGCACCGAGTCCGCGAAGCAGCTGAAGGAGAACTGCGGGTCGGCGTCGAGCTCGTCGGCCAGCCACGCCAACCCGTTGGGGTCCACCAGCTGGTTGGCCAGCAGGATCCGCGCGACGCCGAACGCGCGGTACACCCGCAGCTGGCTGGTGTTGGCCGCGGTGATGCCCCAACAGCCGTGCTCCAGCTGCCGTTCGAACAACCGAGGGGCCATCGTCGTCTTGCCGTGCGGCGCGAGTTGCAGGCCGTGCGCGGCGCACCAGTCCGCCATGGTCCGCAGGTTGTGCCGCAGCGCGGCATCGTCGAGCACCAGCAGCGGGCCGACGAAACCCGCGTCGAACAGCGTCGGGCGCTGCTTGAGGAAGTCACCGACGGTGCTGCCGAAGGCATCGGACGGCATGCCTTTGAAACGCCAGTCGATGCGCTCGTCGTGCAGCGAGCGCACCGCCGCGGTATTGATCCCCAGCGCCGACACCAAGGCCTCCAATTGCGTAAAATGCAACATTTATTGCGTAGCGTGCTCGCTAGGTTAAGTACCATCGAGCGTCGCAGCGCGTCAACGGACGGAGCCGCCGGTGAGTCAGAGCTTGGAACGCGGTCTGATCGTGCTGACCGCGCTGGCCGCCGGACCGCAGACGCTCGACCAACTCGCCCAGCGCTTGGGCGTGCACAAATCCACCGCGATGCGCCTGCTGCGCACCCTCGAAGCGGGCCGCTTCGTGCGCCGCGAGGACGTGCACCACTACCGCCTCGGCAGCGCCCTGTTCGACCTGGCGCACCAGGCCCTGGAGGATCTCGACGTGCGGGGCGTGGCCCGGCCGCACCTGGTCGAGCTGGGGGAGATCAGCGGGCACACCGTGCACCTGGCGACCCTGGAGGACGACCAGGTCGTGTACATCGACAAGGTGGACAGCAAGCATCCGGTGCGGATGTACTCCCGGATCGGCCGCCGCGCGCCGGTGCACTGCACGGCAGTCGGCAAGGCGCTGGTCGCCGAACTGCCGTCACGCCAGCGCCGCCAGTTCGCGCAACAGCTCAGCTATCCCGAGCTGACCGCCAACACGATCGACTCCGCCGAGCGGTTCCTGGCCGAACTGGACCGGGCGCGCGTCCAGGGCTACGCGGTCGACCGCGGCGAACACGAGGACTTCATCCACTGCGTCGGAGCACCGATCCGCAACCACCGCGGCGAAGTCGTCGCGGCCATGTCCCTGTCGGTGCCCAAGGTACTGCTGGACTTCGACGGGCTGCTGCGGCTCGTCGACGACGTGCTGCGCGCCGCCGGTGCGGTATCCGCCGAACTGGGGTGGCAGCCGGAAACCCCGCAACGAAAGGAAGTCTGATGGCCAGGACCGTGGTCAGCACCGACAAGGCCCCGAAACCGCCCGCGAACATCCCGCTGTCGCAGGGCATCCGCAAGGGCAACATCCTGCAGGTCGCGGGCCAGACGGCCGTGGACCCGGCGACCGGCGCGGTGGTGGCGGGCGGCGTCGCGGAGCAGACCGAGCAGGTGCTGCGCAACGTCATCGCGATCCTGGCGGCCGAGGGCGGCTCCCTGGACGACGTGCTGATGCTGCGGGTGTACCTCACCGACACCGCGCACTTCGCGGAGATGAACGACACCTACGCCCGCGTGATCGGCGAACCATTCCCAGCCCGCACCACCGTCTACGTCGGCCTACCCGCAGGCCTCCTCGTCGAAATCGACGCCCTCGCCGTCCTCGGCGACTGATCTTCGGCGAGGTGAAGGGCACCTTTCGCCAACTAAGTTGGTAAAAGGTGCCCATCACTGTTCACTCGTACGGGTTGAGTTCAATCGCGGCGGCCGGTGACGGCGATGGACAGGCCCAGGCCGATCATGGCGAAACCGCCGACGCGCTGGACGATCGACAGTCGACGCGGTGCGCTGGCGATCCAGTCGCGAGCGGTGGCCGCGAACAGGCCCCAGGCGCTATCCGAGACCAGTGCGATGGCGATCGGGATAAGCCCGAGCAACAGCAGCTGCACCGACACGCTGCCCAGCGCGGGATCGACGAACTGCGGCACCACCGCGGTGAAGAAGATGAACGTCTTCGGGTTCGCCACGCCCACCACGACGCCTTCTCGCAACGTCCGCAGGTTGCCGAGGGGCGGCGACTGTTCGGGCAGCTCCGCGGCCAGCGCCCGACTGCTGCGCAGCGCCTTGATGCCCAGGTAGATCAGGTACACCGCGCCCGCGACTTTGATCACGGTGAACGCCACCGCCGACTGCGCCACCACAGCACCCAGGCCCAGAGCTACCGCGGCGCAGACCAGATAGCACCCGATGGCGTTGCCGACGACGCTGGTCAGCGCGATGCGCCTGCCGTGAGCCAGGGCACGGCCCACCACGAACAGCACGCTCGGCCCAGGCATTGCGATTAGCACCAGCGAAATCGTGGCGAACACCAGCAACCGATCAACGGACACCATTGAGCGCACCTCCGAGGCCAGCCTGACAAGTCCGCGCACCGAGCACCAATGGATTTCGATGCGGTGCCGCGGCCGGATCAGTAGACGGGGCCGGTGTACTTCTCGCCCGGCCCCTGGCCCGGTGCGTCCGGGTGGGTCGAGGCCTCGCGGAACGCGCGCTGCAGGGTTTGCAGGCCGTCGCGGATCGGGCCCGCATGCGGTCCCAGGTATTCGACGGACGCGGTGACCAGCCCGGCCAGCGCTGTGATCAGCCGTCGCGCCTCGTCCAGGTCGCGTTCCGCGGCGGTGTCCGGGTCGTCGGCGGCCAGCCCGAGCTTCTCCGCAGCCGCTGACATCAGCATGACCGCCGCCCGGCTGATGACCTCGACGCTGGGAACATCGGCGAGCTCGCGGACGTTGAAACCCATGTCTGCATCGTGCGCCGGTTCACCGGCCGAGCGCTCGGAAGCGTCGGTCAGGGACGTGGTTGGCTGCGGTTCGCTCACGCCTGCTACCCTGACACGCGTGACCAGCCCCTGCGTATGCGGGGCGGCAAAGTGGAGTCCCGCTCCCACCCGAGTAGCCGCCACAGGTTTCCGGGTTCCGGTCCTGCTGGCGGCGTGAGCCGCCGGTGGCACGAACGGTATTGCGGTACCGGTTCGATCGGTTTGGAGTCAGGGTCCCGCGGTCCGCGCAGGCGGAAACCGGCGGGACCTCTGCATTCCGGGGTGAGCTCTACGCGCCGCGGTGTAGTCAGCCACAGCCATCGAACCGAGGAGGGCCCATCAGCTCCGAGACGCGCATCAATGACCGCATCCGGGTTCCGGAGGTCCGGTTGGTCGGACCGAACGGGGAACAGGTCGGGATCGTCCGCATCGAGGACGCGCTCCGGCTTGCCCAGGAAGCGGATCTGGACCTTGTCGAGGTCGCCCCGCAGGCGCGCCCGCCGGTCTGCAAGCTCATGGACTACGGCAAGTTCAAGTACGAGAGCGCGCAGAAGGCTCGCGAATCGCGTCGCAACCAGCAGCAGACCGTCATCAAGGAGCAGAAGCTCCGGCCGAAGATCGACCCGCACGACTACGAGACGAAGAAGGGCCACGTGTCCCGCTTCCTCAACCAGGGTCACAAGGTCAAGGTGACGATCATGTTCCGCGGTCGTGAGCAGTCGCGTCCCGAGTTGGGCTTCCGCCTGCTGCAGCGACTGGCAGATGACGTTTCCGACCTGGGGTTCATCGAGGCGAACCCGAAGCAGGACGGTCGGAACATGATCATGGTTCTTGCGCCGCACAAGACGAACAAGACCAAGCCCAAGGCGAACGCGTCGTAAGACACGGCTCGGGTGCGGGTGTCCCGCACCAATCCTGTCGCCAGGGCTCGTGATGTGACGCCGGGCGGGACGGCCCCCGCCCGGCATCAGTACGAAACGAGGACGAGAAGATGCCGAAGTTCAAGACCCACAAGGGCACCGCGAAGCGCATCAAGGTGACCGGTACGGGCAAGTTGCGGCGCGAGCAGGCCGGTCGTCGGCACATCCTGGAGAAGAAGTCCAGCCGTGTGACCCGTCGACTTGAGGGCACCGAAGAGGTGGCCAAGGCCGACGTCAAGCGCATCAAACGACTGCTGGGTCGCTGAGTCGATCTTGCTGCCCCCGAACGGACCGCAGCAGGACAGCAACGCAGTTCCAGCCACCCGCACGGGCGGTCTCCCGCCCCCGATGAGATAACAGGACGGACCCCGTGGCACGCGTCAAGCGGGCAGTCAACGCCCAGAAGAAGCGCCGCACCATTCTTGAGTCGGCCCGCGGCTACCGCGGTCAGCGCTCCCGGCTGTACCGCAAGGCCAAGGAGCAGATGCTCCACTCGATGACCTACGCCTACCGCGACCGGCGGGCCCGCAAGGGTGACTTCCGGAAGCTGTGGATCACCCGCATCAACGCCGCGACCCGGCAGCACGGAATGAGCTACAACCGCTTCGTGTGCGGCCTGAAGGCCGCTGAGGTCGAGGTCGACCGCAAGATCCTCGCCGAGCTCGCGGTCAACGACCCGCAGGCCTTCGCCGCGCTGGTCGAGGTGGCGCGCAAGAACCTGCCGGAGAGTGCGGCCTGATCGCCGAACGCACCTCTGCCGCATCGCGACCCGGGACGACTGCTCCGCTGACGGAGCGATCGTCCCGGGTCGCGGTCGCTCGCAAGCTCACCCGCCGCGCCGGGCGGGAGAAGGCGGGGGCCTTCCTCGCCGAAGGCGCCCAGGCCGTCGGTGAGGCGCTGGCCGCGCAGGCCGCCGGTGCGCTGCGGGTGCGCGAGGTGTTCGCCACCGAGCAACCGCGGCACGCCGAGCTCGTGGCGCGGGCTGGTGCGCAGTCAGTGCCGGTGCACCCGGTGACCGAGCGGGCCGCGGCGTCGCTGTCGGAGACCGTGACCCCGCAGGGCCTGATCGCGGTGTGCGACCTGCCCGACACCGGGTTGGCTGCCGCGCTGGCCGAACGGCCCGTGCTGGTCGCCGTGCTGGTCGACGTGGCCGATCCGGGCAACGCCGGAACCGTGGTCCGGGTCGCCGATGCGGCCGGAGCCGGTGCTGTGCTGTTCGCCGGTGACACCGTCGACGCCTACAACGGCAAAGCGGTGCGGGCCTCCACCGGCAGCCTCTTCCACCTGCCCATCGCACGGGACCGCGACGTCACCACCGTGCTCGCCGCCTGCCGCGCGGCCGGGCTCCGGCTGGTAGGTGCTGACGGCTACGCCGCCGACGACCTCGACACGGCCGACCGCCGCGGCGAACTCACCGCGCCCACGGCGTGGGTGTTCGGCGGCGAAGCGCACGGCCTGCCCGAACAGGTCAAGTCCGAGCTGGACACCACCCTGCGGGTGCCGCTGTACGGCCGCGCGGAAAGCCTCAACCTGGCCACCGCCGCAGCGGTCTGCCTCTACGCCTCCGCCCGCGCCCAGCACCGCTAGACGCGTGGACCTGCGGTCATCGACAGGGTCGACCGAGCAAAACGGCTTCGGGGTAAAACGGCCCCGGCTGGGGTCTGCCGGATCTCGGCGTGATCGGGTCGGGGCCGTCGCATAGACTCTAAGGGCCAGCTTGCGGCTTGAGTCGTATGCCAACGCGCAGGTTCGCCGCCCTCCTGGGCAACGGACCCAGGAATCGGGCACTGATGCCTGTCGGATCAACGGGAGTCACGCACTAACGATGTCTGCAGCCAACGACTCGTACGACCCGAAAGAGGTCGCCGCGCTGTCGCCGGAGACGCTGGACCGGGCGGTGGTCGAGGCCAGCAAAGCCTTCGCCGCGGCCACCGACCTCGATGCGCTGGCCGCCGTCAAGCCCGCGCACCTCGGCGACCGCTCGCCGCTGCTGACCGCGCGCCGGGAGATCGGCGCACTGCCGCCGAAGGCGCGATCCGAGGCGGGCAAACGCGTCAACCAGGCCCGCGAGGCGATCCAGAACGCCTTCGACGAGCGCCGCGCCGCGTTGCAGGCCGACCGCGACGAGCGGGTGCTGCGCGACGAGACGGTCGACGTGACGCTGCCGTGGGACCGCGTACCTGCCGGGGCCCGGCACCCGATGACGCAGGTCATCGAGCGGGTCGAGGACACCTTCGTGGCGATGGGCTGGGAGGTCGCCGAAGGGCCCGAGCTGGAGACCGAGTGGTTCAACTTCGACGCGTTGAACTTCGGCAAGGACCACCCGGCGCGCAGCATGCAGGACACCTTCTACGTGGGGCCGGAGAATTCCGGGCTGGTGCTGCGCACCCACACCTCGCCGTCGCAGGTCCGCGCGCTGCTGGACCGCGACCTGCCGGTGTACGTGGTCTGCCCTGGCCGCACCTTCCGCACCGACGAGCTGGACGCCACCCACACCCCGGTGTTCCACCAGGTCGAGGGCCTTGCGGTCGACAAGGGCCTGACCATGGCGCACCTCAAGGGCACCCTGGACGCGTTCGCCCGCTCGATGTTCGGACCGGACTCCAAGACCCGGCTGCGGCCGTCGTTCTTCCCGTTCACCGAGCCGTCGGCCGAGATGGACATCTGGTTCCCGGAGAAGAAGGGCGGGGCCGGCTGGGTCGAATGGGGCGGCTGCGGCATGGTCAACCCGAACGTGCTGCGCGCCTGCGGCGTCGACCCCGAGGTCTACACCGGTTTCGCGTTCGGCATGGGGCTGGAGCGCACGCTGCAGTTCCGCAACGGCATCCCGGACATGCGCGACATGGTCGAAGGCGACGTCCGGTTCACCCTGCCGTTCGGCATCTGATGCCCACCGACACCACCCACCTGAACGAGAGAAGGGCCTGACCAAGTGCGGATTCCGGTTTCCTGGTTGGCCGAGCATCTTGAGCTGCCCGAGGAGACGACCGCGGAGACGCTGGCCGAAGCGTTCGTCCGGATCGGGTTGGAGGTCGAGGAGGTCACCCACCTGACCCAGGTGCGCGGGCCGCTCGTGACCGGCCGTGTCGTCGAGATCGAGGAACTCGCCGAGTTCAAGAAGCCGATCCGGTACTGCCAGGTCGAGGTCGGCGAGACCGAGTCCGGCGAGCGGAAGATGCAGGGCATCATCTGCGGTGCCAGCAACTTCCAGGAAGGCGACCTGGTCGTGGTCGCGTTGCCGGGCACCGTGCTGCCCGGCGACTTCGAGATCACCGCGCGCAAGACCTACGGCAAGGTCAGCGAGGGCATGATCTGCTCGGCCAAGGAGCTGGGCATCGGTGAGGACCACGACGGCATCCTGGTGCTGCCGCCCAGCTCGGCCGATCCCGGCGACGACGCAGTCGCGCTGGTGGGCTTGGACGACTCGGTCATCGAGCTGTCCATCACCCCGGACCGCGGCTACTGCTTCTCGGTGCGCGGCTTGGCCCGCGAGCTGTCCAACGCGCTGGAACTGCCCTTCGGCGACCCGGGCCTGCGGCCTGTTCCGGCCGACGACCGGCCGTCCCGGAAGGTGGAACTGCGCGACCCGGACGTCTGCTCGCGGTTCGTGTTCCGCCGGGTCACCGGCGTCGACCCGACCGCGCCCAGCCCGTGGTGGATGCGCCGCCGCCTGGCGCTGGCCGGGATCCGCTCCATCTCGCTGGCCGTGGACATCACCAACTACGTGATGCTCGAACTCGGCCAGCCGCTGCACGCCTTCGACGCCGCGAAGCTGACCGGCGACCTGGTGGTGCGCCGCGCCGAGCCGGGCGAGAAGCTGACCACGCTGGACGGCCTGTCCCGCGAGCTGGACCCGGACGACATCGTGATCAGCGACGAGACCGGTCCGGTGTCGCTGGCTGGCGTGATGGGCGGGGAAAGCACCGAGATCAGCCACCACACGCACGACGTGCTGCTGGAGGCGGCGAACTGGGATCCGGCCAGCATCGCCCGCACGATCCGCAGGCACAAGTTGCCCAGCGAAGCGGGCAAGCGCTTCGAGCGGTCGGTGGACCCGGCGATCGCCGCGGTGGCCACCGAGCTGGCCGCGCAGCTGCTGGTCCGCTACGGCGACGGCACCATCGCACCGGGCCGCACCGATGTGGGCGAGCCGAAGCCGCCCGCGCCCGTGACCATGCCGCTGGCGCTGCCGGACAAGATCGCCGGGGTGAACTACGAGCGCGGTGTGACCGCCCGGCGGCTGAGCCAGATCGGCTGCCGCATCGAGGTGAGCACCTCCGACGAAGGCGTCGGCCTGGTCACCGCGACTCCGCCGACCTGGCGACCCGACCTGCTGCAGCCCGCCGACCTGGTGGAGGAGGTGCTGCGCCTGGAGGGCTACCACACGATCCCCTCGGTGCTGCCCGCCGCGCCACCCGGACGGGGGCTCACCGCCGCGCAGCGCCGCAAGCGCGCCGTGTCGCGGGCGCTCGCGGGTGAGGGCTACGTCGAGGTGCTGCCGTTCCCGTTCGTCGGCAAGGCGATGCTGGACGCATTCGGACTCGCCGAGGACGACCCGCGGCGGCGCACCATGTCGGTGCTCAACGCGCTGGAGAACGACCGGTCGCTGCTGACCACCACGCTGCTGACCGGCCTGGCGGAATCCATGCAGCGCAACGTCTTCCGTGGCCAGCGCGACCTCGCGCTGTTCCACATCGGGCAGGTCGTGCAGCCCGCGGAGAACCAGCCCCCGGTGCCCGAGGTCGGCGTCTCCCGGCGGCCCACCGACGAGGAGATCGCCGCGCTGCACGCCGCGCTGCCAGCGCAGCCGACGCACGTCGCCGCGCTGCTGGGCGGCCAGCGCGAGCAGCCCGGCTGGTGGGGCAAGGGCCGCGAAGTGAGCTGGGCGGATGCGGTCCAGGCAGCGCGCGTGGTGGCGTCGGCCGCTGGGGTGGAGCTGACCGTGCACTCGACCGAGTTCGTCCCGTGGCACCCGGGGCGCTGCGCGCAGTTGAAGGTCGGCGACACCGTGGTCGGCCACGCCGGTGAGCTGCACCCGAAGGTCGTCGAAGCGGTCGGTCTGCCGAAGCGGACCTGCGCGATGGAACTCGACCTGGACGCCCTGCCGCTGTCCGAGCGCCGCCCGGCACCGCAGATCTCGCCCTACCCACCGGTGTTGATGGACATCGCGCTGGTGGTGGATGACAGCGTGGCCGCGGCCGACCTGATCGAGGTGGTCCGCGCCGGTGGCGGCGACCTTCTGGAGAACGTGCGGCTGTTCGACGTCTACGCCGGGGAGCAGCTCGGCGAAGGCAAGAAGTCGCTGGCCATGGCCCTGAGCTTCCGCGCCCCGGACCGGACCCTCAAGCAGGAGGAAGCCACCGAGGCCCGCGACGCCGCGGTCCAAGCCGCCACCGAAAGCCTCGGCGCAACCCTCCGCACCTGACCCACCACCGCGGGTCACACGATCAGGGTGGAGTGAAGGGCACCTTTGACCGGCTTACTCGGTCAAAGGTGCCCTTCACCTCTCATCCGAACCGGTTGTCAGGACGTGACGGCGCATTGGCCGCGGTCCGCGTGGGTCGGGCCCGCTGCGTTGGGGCGGACGTCGAAGTCGAAGATCGCCGCTGGTACGTAGAGCGTGCAGCAGGCGTTGGGGATGTCGACGATGCCGCTGATCCGTCCCTCGATGGGTGCCGATCCGAGCAGCAGGTAAGCCTGTTCGCCGGTGTAACCCCACTTCTTCAGGTACTCGATGCCGTTCAGGCAGGCTCGCCGGTAGGCCACCGTCGCGTCCATGTAGTGGTTCGTGTCCGTGTCGTGGTCCACCGAAATGCCCGAGAAGGACAGGAATTCCGAGTACCGCGGCTCGACGTTGCCCGGCATGAACAGCGGGTTGGTGGTCACGCCGTACTTCGCCATGCCGTCCTTGATCAGGTCGACGCGCAGGTCGATGAAGCCGCCCATCTCGATCGCACCGCAGAAGGTGATCTCGCCGTCGCCCTGGCTGAAGTGCAGATCGCCCATGGACAGCTTCGCGTTGTCGACGAAGACCGGGAAGAAGACCCGCGACCCGCGGGTGAAGTTCTTGATGTCCTGGTTTCCTCCGTTCTCGCGGGCCGGGACGGTCCGGGCACCTTCATTGGCGATCCGCTCCGCGTCACTGCCGTCGGCCTGACCGCACAGCGCGCCGGGCGGCGTGGGTGGCAGCCCCAGCGGCGGCACCCGGTCGGGATCGGTGTCGATGAGCGCCTGTTCCCGCCGGTTCCACCTGGCCAGCAGATCGGCCGAGGGAGCGGTCCCGATCAGGCCGGGGTGGGTGATGCCGGTGTAGCGGATCCCGGGGAGGTGCCGCGAGGTGCACTGCTGCCCGTGGAAGTCCCAGATCGCCTTGTAGGCGTCCGGGAAGTAGTCCGTCAGGAAGCCACCACCGTTGGCCTTGGCGAACACACCGGTGTAGCCCCAGCCCTGGCCGGAGACGTCGCCGACCTGCTGCGGGATCGGGCCCAGGTCGAGCAGGTCGACGATCAGGAGGTCACCGGGTTCGGCGCCCTCGACGCCGATGGGTCCGCTGAGCATGTGCGTGAGGTCCAGGTTGACGTCCCGGACGTCGTTGGCCGAATCGTTGTTGCCGAGTTGCGAGTCGGTCCAGTCGCGGCATTCGACGCGGAACTCCTGGCCGGGCCGAACCATGGCGGCCAGCGGGATGTCCGGATGCCACCGGTTGTGCCCGGGGATTGCCTGTTCGCGCATCGACTTCGACTGGTCGACGCTGAAGATCACTTCTGGCATGGGAGAACTCCTCACGGATGCGCAGGTCAGCGAGGTGTGGGCATGGCCCGAAAACCCCACCGAAAGCCCCGAAGCGACCACACGCCGGTGGTGATCAGCCACAGCGCGACGAACACGACGACGCCGAAGATGACCAGCGCCAACGCGATGGTGTTCGGGTTCTGCCAGTAACCGGTCATGATCAGGAAGGACGGAATCGCTCCGGTGACCCAGCCCTCGATCGCGGCCACCCAGCCGGTGTAGCGGGTGAGGCTTTCGATCTTGAGGCCGAGCAGCAGGAAGAACAGCAGCCACAGGAACGACCAGTACAGCCAGATCACCCCGAACGGGCTGTCGCCCAGCAGCCGGAAGTTCGCGAACGAATAACCGAGCGCCATGATCGCGACGAACAACGAGAACCAGCCGACACCGCTGCTGTCGAAGTCGCCGAGCAGACCGATTCCGACGTAGAGGTAGGTGAAGCCGAACAGGTAGATGCCCGATGCGCTGAGGATCGTGGCGGGATCCGAGAGGTTCGCCACGATCAGGATCGTCGGCGTGATCACCTGGAGCCCGCCGACGAAAACGTTGAACACGGCGATCGCTTTCGGATCGGCCTTGCCCAACAGCATCACGCCGTTGAGGAACAGCACGGCGCCGACGTACAGCAATCCCACGTATGCCACCGATGACACCTCCGGTGGAGTCCTTGCGTCCGTCAGGGGCGCGGGAGGCGGGACAGTGCCCGGTGCGGCTCGGGCCGCGGTTGTTCTCTCGGCACCTCCGCGACGACTTCCGGTTCCTCGCGGCCACGCTGCTCGCGGTCGAGCGCGGCACGAAGCCGCGCGGGCACGGTGCTGAGGTGGGGTGCGGAGAAAATCCTGCGGGCGGGCCGCGCGCATTCGGGACAGGCTCGTGAATCCGACGCCGTTCCCATCGGCTGATGCGTCTCGAAACGACCGCACCGCGGGCAGTCGTACTCGTAAGTCGCCATGGACCCTTCCCCCGGAGACCTGAGGCTCAGCTCGATCTCACCTTTGGGTACCGACGGGCGACAGCGCGGGTCGGCGCCCAAGTCGAGGAGACGCCGGGCGGCTCTGCGCTGTCAAGGGGAGGAATGCCCAGCATGATCGAGGTGTGCCGCCGCGAACAGCCTGTTGACCGCAAGTGCCGGTCTCGCTGATAATTCTCGCCCATAAGTGTGAACGCTTGTCGGAGGCGGTCACGACGCGCAAGCGACGCCGCCGACATGACCAGAGTGGGTGGCTACCCGTGCGTCCCCGACACGATTCCATCGGCCACGTCATCCTGACCGCGTGGATGTGCCCCGCATGCGACGTCGCCGGACGAACCGCGCCCGAGAACGAACCCGAGTGCTGGAACTGCGGCGGCCAGGTCATGGTCACCGCGCGCCCCGCAATCCCCGCAACCACCTTCCACACCGGCACCGGATCGGCAGCCGCCTCGTAGGTTCTCCCCGGCACGGCGGGGACAGCGGGCCATTTCGCGAGGAACACGATCGCACGTCCTTCCTCTCGGGCGACGACGACGGTTGGTTCGACGTCGTGATCGACATCGGAGCTCGGCGGGCCACCGGTGCTTGGCGCGGCGGGATCGTCGTCATCAGCAACGATGATGCCGGGCGAGGCCAGCCGATACCGCAGCGGGGTCGATCTGCCAGCACCCACCTGCACCAGATGTCGCCGCGTTGAAAAGAGTTCCGACAACCCCAGCGGATCGAGGTGAGGGGCACCCGTGCCCAAGTATGTTGGCTGAACTGCTCCCTGGGAGCCCCTCACCCCTGACTCCGCGCGACCTCGACGCAGGCGCGCAGCGAGTGCGCCGGGCGACTGAGAACCGGTTTGATTGATGTTGCATCGGGGTGCATAATTATCCGCATGACGGTACGAGTGGCTGTGGCCGGTGCGAGTGGCTACGCGGGTGGCGAACTGCTCCGCCTGCTCCTGTCGCACCCGGAAGTGGAAATCGGCGCGTTGACCGCGGGCGGCAACGCCGGGAGCACGCTCGGGCAACACCACCCGAACCTGCTGCCGCTGGCCGACCGCGTGCTCACCGACACCACGGCCGCCGAGCTCGCCGGGCACGACGTCGTCTTCCTCGCGCTCCCGCACGGCCACTCGGCGGCCATCGCCGCCGAACTCGGCGAGGACACCGTGGTCGTCGACTGCGGCGCCGACCACCGGCTGGGCGACCCCACCGACTGGGCCCGCTGGTACGGCGGCGAGCACCCCGGCACCTGGCCGTACGGCATCCCCGAGCTCCCCGGCGCCCGGGAACGGCTGCGCGGCGCCAAACGCGTCGCCGTCCCCGGCTGCTTCCCCACGGTGTCCTCGCTGGCGCTCGTCCCCGCGCTGGCGGCCGGACTCGTCGCGCCAGAAGTGGTCGTCGTCGCGGTCACCGGTACCTCCGGCGCCGGTCGGGCGCTCAAGCCGCACCTGCTCTCGGCCGAGGTGATGGGCTCCGCCAGCGTTTACGGCGTGGGCGGCGCGCACCGGCACACCCCGGAGCTGGTCCAGAACCTCACCGCCGCGGCTGGGGAGCCGGTGAAGGTGTCGTTCACCCCGGTGCTCGCGCCGATGCCGCGCGGCATCCTGGCGACCTGCTCGGCGCCGCTGCGTCCCGGCACGGACGCCGACACGGCCCGCAAGGCCTACCTCGACGCCTACGGCGACGAACCGTTCGTGCACGTGCTGCCCGAGGGGCACTGGCCGCAGACCTCCGCCACGCTCGGCGCGAACACCGTCCACCTGCAGCTGGCGGTCGATCCGGACGCCGAGCGGCTGATCATCGTCGGCGCCGAGGACAACCTCACCAAGGGCACCGCTGGTGGTGCCGTGCAGTGCATGAACCTCGCGGTCGGGCTGCCGGAGACCACCGGGTTGCCGACTGTGGGGCTGGCCCCGTGACCGCGCTCGAACTGCGGCTGCACGACGAGCCGTTGGCGGTCGGCATGGTTCCCGCGCACGTCGATTTCGGCCCGATCGGCACCGCGCCGATCCACGGCAGCCTCACCACCGAGGCGGGCCGCACCATCGTCTTCCCGTACCGCATGGCCGCCGAGACCGGACCCGAGGCGCGGATCGAGGGCCCGTTCCGGGCGCTGGAGGTCGACGGCCCGCTGGACTTCGCGCTGACCGGCATCCTGGCCGCACTGCTGGTGCCGCTGGCCGAGGCAGGGATCAGCGTTTTCACACTGTCCACATTCGACACCGACTGGATCCTGGTCCCGGCCGACGCGGCCGATGAAGCGGCCGCCGTGCTGGACGCCGCTGGACACACCGTGGCTATCGAGGTGGCGCCATGAACGACGATTTCGCGCTTCTCGCTCAGGTAAGCCTCTCGGGTGCGGGTGGCCCGCAAAATCCTGGTGCGGGTGGCTCGCAAAATCCTGGTGTGGGTGGCCCGCAAAATGCAGAGGAGAACCAATGAGCGTGACCGGACCTGCTGGCTTCCGGGCGGCTGGGATCGCCGCCGGGATCAAGGCCGGTGATGCGCGCGATCTCGCGCTCGTCGTCAACGACGGACCGCAGCAGGCCGCGGCCGGGGTGTTCACCACCAACAAGGTCAAGGCCGCCCCGGTGCTGTGGTCCCAGCAGGTGTTGCAGGAGCGCAAGCTGCACGCGGTGGTGCTCAACTCCGGCTGCGCCAACGCAGCCACCGGCCCGGAGGGCTTCCAGGACACCCACGCCACCGCCGAGAAGGTCGCCGACGTGCTCGGTGTCGGCGCCATCGAGGTGGCGGTCTGCTCCACCGGCCTGATCGGCGACCGGCTGCCGATGGACGCCCTGCTCGCCGGTGTCGACACCGCAGCCAAAGCGCTGGACGCGACCGACCAGGCCGGTCTCGACGCCGCCACCGCGGTGCTCACCACCGACACCAAACCCAAGCAGGCCTTCGGCAAGCACGCCGCGGGCTGGTCGGTCGGCGGATTCGCCAAGGGCGCCGGAATGCTCGCGCCGAACCTGGCCACCATGCTCAGCGTGCTCACCACCGACGCCGTGATCAGCGGCGACACCCTCGACGCAGCACTGCGCGCCGCCACCCGGGTCACCTTCGACCGGCTGGACGTCGACGGCGGTACCTCCACCAACGACACCGTGCTGGTGCTGGCCTCCGGCGCTTCTGGCGTCGAACCGTCCGAACAGGACTTCACCGAGCTGCTCACCGAGGTCTGCGCGGACCTCGTCCGGCAGTTGCAGGGCGACGCCGAAGGCGTGACCAAGACCATCGACATCACCGTCCGCGGCGCGGTAAGCGAGGCCGACGCGGTCGCGATCGGGCGCACCATCGCCGAGGACAACCTAGTCAAGACCGCGATGTTCGGCTCCGATCCGAACTGGGGCCGGATCGCGATGGCGCTCGGCCGGGTCGACGCCGAGATCGACGTGTCGCGCCTGGAGATCGCCACCAACGGCGTCACACTGTTCGCCGGGGGCACCAAAGCCCGCGACCGCGGCGAGGCCGACCTCTCCGGCCGCGAGATCGAGATCGTCGTGGACCTGCACCTCGGCGAGCACGCGGCGACCATCCTGACCACCGACCTGTCCCACGGCTACGTCGAAGAGAACAGCGCGTACTCGTCATGAGCCAGCACGAAACCAGCGACCGGCTGGCAACCGCGGCCGAGAAGGCCAGCGTCCTCGTCGAGGCACTGCCGTGGCTGCAGCGCTTCCACGGCGCGACCGTCGTGGTGAAGTACGGCGGCAACGCGATGATCGACGACGAGCTCAAACTCGCCTTCGCGCACGACATGGTGTTCCTGCGGCTGGCCGGGCTGCACCCGGTCGTGGTGCACGGCGGTGGCCCGCAGATCACCGCCATGCTCGACCGGCTCGGCATGCGAGGGGAGTTCCGCGGCGGTCTGCGGGTGACCTCCCCGGAAACCATGGACGTGGTGCGCATGGTGCTGGTCGGCCAGGTGGGGCGCGAACTGGTCGGCCTGATCAACAAGCACGGACCGTACGCGGTCGGCATGTCCGGTGAGGACGCCCGGCTGTTCACCGCCGAGCGGCGCACCGCCACGGTCGATGGCGAAGCCGTGGACGTCGGACTCGTGGGTGACGTCGCGTCGGTCAACGCCGACGCGGTGCTGGACCTCATCAGCGCCGGGCGCATCCCGGTCGTCTCGACCGTGGCCCCCGACGTCGACGGGGTCGTGCACAACGTCAACGCCGACACCGCCGCCGGGGCGCTGGCCGTTGCGCTCGGCGCGGAGAAGCTCGTGGTGCTCACCGATGTCGAGGGGCTCTACACGAACTGGCCGGACCGCTCTTCGCTGGTGTCCCGCCTGGATGTCGAGCAGCTGGCCGAACTGCTGCCCAGCCTGGCGTCCGGGATGGTCCCGAAGATGGAGGCCTGCCTGCGCGCGGTACGCGGCGGGGTGCCTCGGGCGCACGTCATCGACGGCCGCCTGGCGCACTCGGTGCTGCTGGAGGTGTTCACCAGCGCCGGAGTCGGCACGATGGTGCTGCCGGTGCTAGCAGAGGAGGGCGAGAACTGATGACCAGCAACGCCACGAGCAAGCAGCGCTGGCTTGCGTCCATGATGGACAACTACGGCACCCCGCAGCTGACCTTCGTCAGCGGTTCGGGCAGCGAGTTGACCGACGCCGACGGAAAGGTCTACCTGGACTTCGTCAGCGGCATCGCGGTGAACGCGCTCGGCCACGCGCACCCCGCGGTGGTGCGGGCGGTCTCCGAGCAGATCGGCAAGCTCGGCCACGTCTCCAACCTCTACGTGCACGAACTCGGCCTGAAGCTCGCCGAGCGGCTGCTCGACCTGGCCGGTGCGACCGGTCAGGGACGGGTGCTGTTCTGCAATTCCGGCGCCGAAGCCAACGAAGCCGCGTTCAAGATCGCGCGGCTGACCGGCCGGGCCAAACTCGTCGCCACCGACGGCGGTTTCCACGGCCGCACCATGGGCGCCCTCGCGCTGACCGGCCAGCCCGCCAAGCGGCAACCGTTCGCGCCGATGCCGCCCGGCGTGGTGCACGTGCCCTACGGCGACGTGGCCGCGTTGGAGTCCGAAGTGGACGACAACACCGCAGCGGTGTTCCTGGAACCGATCCAGGGCGAGAACGGCGTGATCGTGCCGCCCGAGGGCTACCTGCAGGCGGCGCGCGAGATCGCCACCCGCAACGGCGCGCTGCTGGTGCTGGACGAGGTGCAGACCGGCATCGGCCGCACCGGCTCGTGGTTCGCCTTCCAGCGCGCGGGTATCACGCCGGACGTGATCACGCTGGCCAAGGGCCTCGGCGGTGGCCTGCCGATCGGCGCCTGCATCGGCATCGGCGCCGCCGGTGACCTGCTGCACCCCGGTCAGCACGGCACCACCTTCGGCGGCAACCCGGTGGTCTGCGCGGCGGCACTCGCGGTGCTGGACACCATCGCCGCCGACGGCCTGCTCGAACACGTCGAGCGGGTGGGCAAAGACCTGGTCACCGGCCTGCAGGAGCTCGACCACCCGCTGATCGGCGAGGTGCGCGGCGCGGGCCTGCTCATCGCCATCGGCCTGACGGCGCCGGTATCGGCCAAACTCGCCGCGGCCGCGCAGGACGCCGGATTCCTGGTCAACCCGATCCAACCGGACGCCATCCGGCTCTGCCCGCCGCTGGTCGTGCGCCCCGAGCAGGTGCAGCGACTCGTCGCCGCCCTGCCCGCCCTGCTAGACGCCGCCAAGGAGAACCACTCATGACCCGGCACTTCCTCCGCGACGACGATCTCAGTCCCGACGAACAGACCGAGATCCTCGACCTCGCCGATCGGTTCAAGGCCGATCCGCTCGGTTACGACGAGTTGGCCGGACCCAAGTCGATCGCGGTGATCTTCGAGAAGAACTCGACCCGCACCCGGCTGTCCTTCGAGGTCGGCATCGCCCAGCTCGGCGGCCAGCCGATCGTGGTGGACGGGCGGATGATGCAGCTCGGCCGCGAGGAGACCATCGAGGACACCTCGCGGGTGCTGTCCCGCTACGTCCACGCCGTGGTGTGGCGGACCTTCGCGCAGGCCCGCATCGACGCATTGGCCTCGGTATCGGCCGTGCCGGTGATCAACGCGCTCACCGACGAGTTCCACCCCTGCCAGGTGCTCGCCGACCTGCAGACCATCCGGGAACGGCACGGCAAGCTCGCCGGGCTGACCATGACCTACCTCGGCGACGGCGCCAACAACATGGCGCACTCGCTGATGGTCGGCGGCGCCACCGCCGGGATGCACGTCCGCATCGGCGCGCCGGAAGGCTTCCGGCCGTTGGACTGGGTGCTGGAGGCGGCCACGAAGCGGGCCGCCGAGACCGGCGGCTCCGTGGAGCTGTTCTCCACCCCGGAGGCGGCGGTCGACGGCTCGGACGTGCTGGTCACCGACTGCTGGACGTCGATGGGGCAGGAGAACGACGGCAAGGACCGGGTCAGCCCGTTCTGGCCGTTCCAGATCAACGCCGAACTGCTGGCCGCCACCGGCAAACCCGACACCAGCGTGCTGCACTGCCTGCCCGCGCACCGCGGCATGGAGATCACCGACGAGGTCATCGACGGCCCGTCCAGCGCCGTGTTCGACGAGGCCGAGAACCGCCTGCACGCGCAGAAGGCGCTGCTGGCGTGGCTGGTGCGACGACGATGACGACCAGGGTCGCGCGGCAAGCCCGCATCATCGAACTGGTCGCCTCGACGGGCATCCGCAGCCAGACCGAACTGGCCAAGCTGCTCGCCGACGACGGCATCGAGGTCACCCAGGCGACGCTGTCCCGGGACCTCGACGAACTCGGTGCGGTCAAGCTGCGGGGCGCCGACGGCGGGGCGGCGGTCTACGTCATCCCCGAGGACGGCAGCCCGGTCCGCGGCGTGCAGGGCGGCACCTCGCGGCTGAGCCGACTGCTCGGCGAACTGCTCGTCGGTGCGGACGGGGCGGGCAACCTGACCGTGCTGCGCACCCCGCCGGGCGCGGCGCAGTTCCTGGCCAGCGCCATCGACCGGGCGTCGATGCCCGAAGTGGTGGGCTCCATCGCCGGGGACGACACCGTGATGATCGTCGCCCGCGAACCGCTCACCGGCCACCAGTTGGCCGACCGGTTCTCCGCCCTGGCCGCCGGTGGGCGACAATCCGAAGTGGACACGGCAGCAGCGATGTCCACAGTGGAAGAACATCGGCAGACGGCAGAGGAACAGGACGAAGCGTGACCGGGGCAGGCGATTTCGCGCGAAATCGTCCATTACCCGGATGACCGCACATTTCTCGCGAACCCTGCGCGAGCCGCAACGAACTGACACGACCGAGGGAACAACGTGACGCAGCAAGGCAGCGAGCCCACCAAGCTCTGGGGCGGCCGGTTCGCCTCCGGCCCGGCCGAGGCGATGGCCGCGCTGAGCCTGTCGACCCACTTCGACTGGCGCCTGGCGCCCTACGACATCGCCGGTTCGCGAGCCCACGCCCGCGTGCTGCACCGAGCCGGGCTGCTCACCGCCGACGAACTGGAGCGGATGCTGAGCGGGCTGGACGTGCTGGCCGCCGACGTCGAGGCGGGCGCCTTCCAGCCGGTGATCGACGACGAGGACGTGCACACCGCCCTCGAACGCGGCCTGCTGGAACGGGTCGGCCCGGAACTCGGCGGCAAGCTGCGCGCCGGTCGCTCTCGAAACGACCAGGTCGCCACGTTGTTCCGGATGTGGCTGCGGGACGCCACCCGCCGCGTGGTCTCCGGTCTGCTCGACGTCGTCGACGCCCTCGTATCCCAGGCCAGCGAGCACCCCGACGCGGTGCTGCCCGGCCGCACCCACCTGCAGCACGCGCAGCCGGTGCTGCTGGCGCACCACCTCCTCGCGCACTGCCAGGCGCTGCTGCGCGACGTCCAGCGCTTCCGCGACTGGGATGCCCGCGCCGCCTACTCGCCCTACGGCTCGGGAGCCCTGGCAGGCTCCTCGCTCGGGCTCGACCCGCAGGCCGTCGCCGCCGAGCTCGGCTTCACCGGTGCCGTCGACAACTCCATCGACGGCACCGCGTCGCGCGACTTCGCCGCCGAAGCGGCGTTCTGCCTCGCGATGCTGGGCGTGAACCTCTCCCGGATCGCCGAAGAGGTGATCATCTGGAACACCGCCGAATTCGGCTACGTGACGCTCGACGACGCCTGGGCGACCGGCAGTTCGATCATGCCGCAGAAGAAGAACCCGGACGTCGCCGAACTCGCCCGAGGCAAGTCCGGGCGGCTCATCGGCAACCTCAGCGGGCTGCTGGCCACGCTGAAGGCGCAGCCGCTGGCCTACAACCGCGACCTGCAGGAGGACAAGGAACCGGTCTTCGACTCCGTCGAGCAGCTGGAACTGCTGCTGCCCGCGATGGCGGGCATGCTCGCCACCCTGACCTTCCACACCGAACGGTTGGCCGAGCTCGCGCCCGCCGGATTCACCCTCGCCACCGACATCGCGGAATGGCTGGTGCGCCAGGGAATTCCGTTCCGGGTCGCGCACGAGGCGTCCGGGGAGTGCGTGCGCACCGCCGAGGCCCGCGGCGTCGGACTGGAGGCCCTGACCGACGCGGAACTGGCCGCCGCCCACCCCGCGCTGACCCCGGAGGTGCGCGAGGTGCTCACCGTCGAAGGCTCGATCGCCTCTCGCGACGCGCACGGCGGCACCGCCCCGAACAGGGTCGCTGAGCAGCGCGAACGCATTGCGGCCGCGTTGCGGGAACATCGCGAGTGGCTGTCTAAGTGATCACGGTTCGGCCACGACCGGTAGTGTCATGCAGGTGAGTCAGGTGACACGCGACGAACTAGCCGGTGACCCGCTGTGGGTGGCGCGCCGGTTGCTCGGCTGCGAGCTGCGCTCGACGAGCCCGCAGGGCGAGGTCGCTGTGCGCCTGGTGGAGGTGGAGGCCTACCGTGGCATGGACGACCCGGCATCGCACTGCTACCGGGGGCGCACCGAACGCAACGCCGTGATGTTCGGCCCGGCCGGGCACCTCTACGTCTACTTCGTCTACGGGATGCACTTCTGCATGAACGTGGTGTGCCTGACCGACGGAGTCCCCGGGGCCGTGCTGCTGCGCGCCGGTGAGATCACCACCGGCCTGGAGCTCGCCCGCACCAGGCGCCCCGCGGTTCGCAAGGACACCCAGCTGGGCAGCGGCCCGGCCCGGCTGGCCGGGGTCCTGGGCATCACCCGGGACCACAACGGGATCGACCTCACCAACTCGACGTCGCCGATCCGGCTCCACAACGGCACACCGGTCGGTGAGGACGACATCCGCAGCGGGCCCCGCGTCGGGGTGGCCGCCGCGATGGACCTGCCCTGGCGGACCTGGGTGGACGGCTCCTCGGCCGTCAGCTCCTACCGACGCGGCGGTCGCCGCCGCATCCAGGCCCGGGCGTAAACGCGGTTGCGGGGATGCGCGAAACTGAACTGCGTGAGCGAGCACATCCTTGACGAGCTGACCTGGCGCGGGCTGATCGCGCAGTCCACCGATCTCGACTCGCTGCGGCGAGACCTGGACGACGGGCCGCTCACGCTCTATGCCGGTTTCGACCCGACCGCGCCCAGCCTGCACGCCGGATCCCTGGTCCCGATCCTGACCCTGCGCCGCTTCCAGCAGGCCGGGCACCGGCCGGTGGTGCTCGCCGGTGGCGCCACCGGCCTGATCGGCGATCCGCGCGACGTCGGTGAGCGCAACCTGCACGACGAGAACACCGTGCTGGAGTGGACCGACAAGATCCGCGCGCAGCTGTCCGCGTTCGTCGACTTCGACGACTCGCCGACCGGCGCGATCATGGAGAACAACGCGCGCTGGACCGCTGAGCTGTCGGTCACGGCATTCCTGCGGGACGTCGGCAAGCACTTCTCGATCAACACCATGCTGGCCCGCGAGACCGTCAAGCGGCGGCTGGAATCCGACGGCATGTCCTACACCGAGTTCAGCTACATGCTGTTGCAGGCCAACGACTACTTGCAGCTGAACCGGCGCTACGGCACCCGGCTGCAGCTCGGCGGCTCCGACCAGTGGGGCAACATCATCGCCGGTGTCGACCTGGTCAGGAAGCAGGAGGGGGCCGCAGTGCACGCGCTGACCCTCCCGCTGGTCACCGATGCCGACGGCAAGAAGTTCGGCAAGTCCACCGGCGGCGGCAACGTGTGGCTGGACCCGACGATGACCACGCCGTACGCCTGGTACCAGTACTTCGTCAACGCCGCGGACGCCGACGTGCCGAAGTACCTGCGGCTGTTCACCTTCCTGGATCGCGACGAGATCGAGGAGCTGGAGAAGACCACGGCCGAGCGCCCCCAGCTGAGGGCTGGTCAGCGCAAACTCGCCGAGGAGCTGACCACCCTGGTGCACGGCGCGGACCAGACCCGCAAGGTCGTCGCGGCCAGCCAGGCGCTGTTCGGCCGCGGCGAGATCGCCGAGCTCGACGAACCGACCCTGGACGCCGCGATGGCCGCGGTGCCGACCGCGGAAGTCCGGCTCGCCGACGGCCCGACCGTGGTCGACCTGCTCGTGGAGACCGGCCTAGCGGCTGGCAGGGGAGCGGCGCGGCGCACCATCAAAGAGGGCGGCGCGTACGTCAACAACGAGAAAATCGCAGATGAGGAGTGGTCTCCGAACACCGACGATCTGCTGCACGGTCGATGGTTGGTAATTCGCCGTGGCAAGCGTCACACTGCGGGTGTTCGGGTCGTGCACTAGCTTGAATTCAGCACCGGAAAGGGGCATTGACCAGCGCGTTAGCTCCCTTCCGGGGTTGAGTTGAGCTGATTTGACTCGGCGTTGATCAGAGCGTAAATTACTTCGAGTCAGCGCGGAACGGGCCTGAAACGGACCGGGCACTGACACGGGGTCGCGAACCAAGCTCCTGCCTCTAGGTGGTAGAGTGGGTGCCCTGATCGGAAATCGAAGAAAAACCCTGCGGGCCTCGTCGTCCGCGGATGCGGTTTCCACTCAGATCTTTGATGAAAACAGTGCTTGGCTGTGGCCGAGTGGAATAGTGAGCCGGAATTTCGGTGGTGATCCGGTGGGGTGACCCCCCTGGTGAGACCGAAAAAAGGGCCTGCTACTCTGGTCAACAGCAAAAGCGCGAAGAGGGAAATGCTCCCCTGAGCTTCAATCCTGGTGGGTTGGGTGATGGTGTGGGTGTGTTCTTTGAGAACTCAACAGTGGACTGTTTTGGTTAGTGTTCTTGTATGCCCCCGATCATGCAGGTTTTG